>NZ_CP193898.1:3052500-3291245 GCF_050858885.1 Sporosarcina sp. A2
CAATTAGTTCCGTAACGAGCTCTGCTGTAGAAGACGCGTAGGGTTCCATATAAACAAGCATCGTATTTTGTACAAACTCCTCGCCTCGACGGTGGTGATCGATGACAACCAATTTCTCAGCCTTATCAATCACGCGTTCATCAATGACCATACTTGGCTTGTGTGTATCGACAATAACTACGAGGGACCTGTCTGTCATTTTCGCTAGCACTTCATCTGGATGAATGAAATGCTCGTACAAATCCGGATCTTGTTCAATCTCGTCAATCAAACGATGGACGCTCGCATCAAGTTCGTCGAAGTTCACGACAACGTATCCTGGAACGTTATTCATACGCGCCATTTTGCGAACGCCTATTGCAGCACCTATTGCATCCATGTCGGGCATCTTGTGGCCCATGACAAAGATTTGATCACTTCCTTGGATTAAATCACGGAGAGCATGTGAAATAACACGCGCACGCACTCGTGTACGTTTCTCAACAGGGTTCGTTTTACCACCGAAGAATTTCAGTTTACCATCTGATCGCTTAATGGCTACTTGGTCGCCTCCGCGTCCAAGTACCAAGTCCAGACTAGACTGCGCTAACTCTCCTAATTCGGTCAACGAAGGAGATCCCGCTCCAACACCTATACTCAATGTAAGACCATTACTTTGTTTTGCAGTCTTCTCACGAACATCATCTAAAATTGCAAACTTGCTCTTTTCTAATTCATTGAGCATTGATTCATTGAAAACTGCTAGGAAGCGATCGGATGCAACTCGTTTTACGAAAATCCCATTGTCCGTCCCCCAACTATTGATAAGAGATGTGACTAGAGAGTTCAGCTGACTTCTAGTTTGGTCGTCCATTGTCTGTGCGAGTTCGTCATAGTTATCGACGAGTAAGATACCAATGACAGTTCGATCTGCATAATACAAAGACTCGATCGCTCGTTTTTTCGTAACATCGAATAAGTAAATTAATCGATCTGCCGGCTTATAGGTCAGTCGGAAGGAACGTTCTCCAACAGTCAACGTCAAGTCTTCAGGTACATCGTCTTTTAAGAAGGATCTGAATTGTTCTGATAGTTCAAAAAGTTCTTCGCCAATCAACGAATCTTCTGCAAATATTTTTGCAGCATAAGGGTTGGCCCATTCAATCACTTGCTTATCATTGAGCAAAATAATTCCGATAGGCAACTCTAGAAGTGCTTCTTCTCCAACCTTTTTCATTCGATAAGACATAGTTTCAATATGTTTTTCCGTGTCTACGTATGTTTGTTCTTCGATTTTCCAAGAAGATCCAATCAGTGCGAAAAAGATCACCGTATAAACCAGACCTACCCAAAAACTAAGCATAAACAAGAATATTGCCGCTAGGACGCCCAGGAGTGAGACGGCAGCAAGCGGATAACGAATCGCTCTCTTTCTAAAAAAAGAAGTCATTGCCTCATCCTCCTAGTTCACCTTGTCTTTTCCTATCCAAGCCCGAATATTAATGGCCGTGTCCAGTGTTCCAAGCAGTATCGTCATCGGATTCAACATCACTGCAAATACGGTAGCAAGCACAGTGATGAAACGTGGTAATTTCCGTTCATGTAAAAAGAAGTAAATCAATGAGAGTCCTTGTAGTAAGAAGGCAAATCTCAAAATGACCATCGCATTAATGTAGATCAGATAGCCAGTTGAAGTTGTGTCAGTTCCCATTAGGAACGAAGACAAAATAACAACTGCATAAATGACAATTGTCATAAACGGTAATTTCATTTCTCTGAACGGTGGGAACTTCTGAACTTTTGTTCCTACCCGTCCAGCGGTATAGAAATTTGCAGCTACAAATAAGTACCCCGATAGAAGTGAACCTAATATAACCATGGCAGGTATTGTAGATCGATAATATAAAAACGTATCCGCAATGATTTTTTCATAGTCTTTTGGAAGTGTTCCGAGTTGTGACAAGTACCCAGTCATTTTTTGTTGGGCATCTTGGAATGTGTCCATCATGACATCTATTGCATTGAATTCAAAAAGTAGAACACCACCTACATAGGTAGCTACCATTGAAATAAGAACAGTCATCCCGACTGCCATCACCGTGTAGAACTTCGATTTCGTTGCTTCAATACACTCACCCATGACAAAACCTATAAGAACGAGTGAAATTGCAGCGGGTATCGAAAGTAGGCCACCTAATAATGAAGAAATGAAAATAGCCGCTACAGCGACGAGTAGACTTGCGCTACGATCATAGCTAAGTCGATACAGTAAGATCGGAAGCGGGATAAAAAATAGCGAAATACTGCCTAGTAGCGGTATATAAAGACTCACCGCAAACAGGACTGCAAACAGTGCAATCATCATCGCTCCGTATGTCAGTTTTCGTGCATTGTCTTGCATATAGGGATTCCTCCGGTTCGTCATACATCATCCGTGTGTAAAGCTCTATCTATTTCACCCAGATGTCCTCCTCTGATTGTATCACGATTAGAGGATAGACACCAAAGCCATACAGCTGTTCCCTGTAATTTTACTGGGAATAAAAAAGTCACCTTGAACCCCAGGTTAACCCGGAATGACAAGGTGACTCGTATAATTATCTTTCTTCTGCTACGAATGGTAGAAGTGCCATGATACGTGCGCGTTTGATAGCTGAAGTCAGTTTACGCTGATACTTCGCGCTAGTTCCAGTTACGCGACGTGGCAAGATTTTCCCGCGCTCAGAAACAAATTTCTTGAGCAGGTCTGCATCTTTATAGTCGATGTGTGTAATGTTGTTAGACGTGAAATAACATACTTTCCGGCGTCTTTTTCCTCCACGACGTGGTGCCATAATCGTTTCTCCTCCTTTTTATCCGCATGAGTAAAATCCGGATCAGAACGGCAAGTCGTCATCCGATACTTCGATTGGACCGCCACCTGATTGAAATGGATCTTCATCAGTACGTGTATAGTTTTGCTGGTTAGGCTGATAAGTCGGCTGATTCTGTTGCTGATTCTGATTATACGGACGGTCAGTCTGTTGGTTTCCGTATGCAGGTGCGCTACCTTGTGAGCTAGAGCGTTCAGAGTTCGCATTACGGGGTTCCAAGAATTGAACACTATCTGCCACAACTTCCGTCATGAAGACGCGCTTGCCATCTTGTCCTTCGAAATTACTCGTCTGAATACGTCCATCTACACCAGCTAGACTTCCTTTACGTAAGAAATTCGCAGTGTTTTCCGCCTGTTTTCTCCAAGCTACACAGTTAATGAAATCAGCTTCACGTTCGCCAGACTGACTTGAGAACGGTCTGTTCACTGCCAATGTAAAGCGAGTGACGGCAATTCCACCTTGTGTATATTTGAGTTCAGGATCCTTTGTCAATCGGCCGACCAATACGACACGGTTAATCATCAGAGTTCAGCCTCCCTCATCGTTTTTTTGCGTTAAATTTTATGGATTATGCGTCTAGACGGACAGCCATATGACGAAGGATACCTTCGTTGATGTTCGCAAGACGTGTAAATTCGTTGATTGCTTCTGTCTCTGCGTTAAGAGTTACTAGTTGGTAGAAACCTTCACGCAAATCGTCGATTTCGTATGCAAGACGGCGCTTGCCCCACTCTTTCGACTCGATGATCTCCGCACCGTTAGAAGTCAAGACTCCGTCGAAACGTTCGATCAATGCTTTTTTCGCCTCATCTTCAAGACTTGGGCGAATAATGTACATAATTTCATACTTTCTCATCTGTAGTCACCTCCTTATGGACTTGGGCCCTGCTGCATGCAGCGGGCAAGGAGTAAGTAAAATTGTTTTACTCACATCAATACATACTATCATAGGTCAAGTCGTAATTCAAGCATCTATCCTGTATAGTAAAGAAAAAGTCTGCACATCCAATTGATGTTAGTAAAGAGAGGTGTTTTAATGATCGCTTCTAATGAACCCGCACATATTGTTGACTTAGATTTACAGAAGGTAGCAAAAAAAGGACTCTGGATTACTTTATGGGTCACAGTTGGTTTATTCGCACTCGATTGTCTCATCCAACTTCTGATTCATCAAACACTTACGTTTTCTTTTTCACTATGGAAGTTTCCTGCTGTGATTGGTGGCTATATAGTTCTAATTGTCATACATGAATTATTTCATTTACTTGGATTCCGTGTTTTCGCAGGTGTTCCTTGGAGAAAAATGATTGTTGGCATGAACTTAAAACTTGGAATCGCTTATGCAACGACGGATGAGTGGATGACTAACGAAGCCATTCGAAAAGCGTTATTACTTCCATTTTGGACGACCGGTGTACTCCCTGCAGTTATCGGTTTATATCTATCAAGTGGTGTATGGTTATTGCTTGGCGGATTACTGATCGGAGGGGCTGTGGGAGATTTCGTTATGTACAAGGAACTTCGACGCTTTCCCGACGAGTGGCTCGTCAAGGATGATCCCGAGCGTCCCAGACTGTATTTGCATGTGCCGCTTAACTCAAACGAACCGCGTTAAGCGAACTTGTTTATCCCTATATTAAAAGCAAGGCTTTGAGGTATCCCTCGTAAGCCTTGCTTTTTGTCGAGTTTTTATACGTTAAAGCGGAATAGCATAACATCGCCGTCTTTGACGAGGTACTCTTTTCCTTCTAGACGGACTTTCCCAGCTTCTTTAGCTGCCGCCATTGAACCTGTCGCCATAAGATCATCGTAAGCAACTGTTTCAGCACGGATGAATCCCCGCTCGAAATCTGTATGGATGACACCTGCACATTGAGGAGCTTTCATCCCTTTTCGGAATGTCCATGCACGTACTTCTTGCACACCTGCTGTAAAGTACGTTGCTAACCCAAGCAACTGATACGCAGCACGGATTAACTGATCCAATCCAGACTCTTCGATACCAAGCTCATCAAGGAACATTTGCTTTTCATCATCGTCAAGTTCTGCCATTTCTTCTTCTATCTTCGCACAGACCACGATGACTTCAGCATTATCCTTTTCTGCGAAGTCACGGACGACTTGTACATAAGCATTATTAGCAGCGTCAGCAATTTCATCTTCTGAAACGTTTGCAACGTAAAGCATCGGTTTAATCGTCAACAAATGCATCCCTTTTACAACTGCTGTTTCTTCAGGAGTCAACTCTACAGAGCGTGCAGACTCGCCCGCTTCAAACGCAGCTATCAATTTCAACAATATTGGCTCTTCCACCATTGCCTCTTTGTCTTTTTGCTTCGCCATCTTCGTGACACGTTGAAGACGCTTGTCCACACTTTCCATATCGGCAAGAATCAATTCAAGATTGATAACTTCGATATCTGACAAGGGATCTACTTTTCCACTGACGTGAGTGATATTGTCATCTGCAAAACAACGGACGACCTGACAAATTGCATCGGTCTCTCGGATATGAGACAAGAATTTATTCCCAAGTCCTTCCCCTTTACTTGCACCTTCAACAATTCCAGCAATATCTGTAAATTCAAAAGCAGTTGCAATTGTTTTTTTCGGTGTGACCAATTCCGTTAACTTTTGAAGTCGCTCATCAGGTACTTCTACGATTCCAACGTTCGGATCGATTGTACAGAACGGATAGTTTGCCGCTTCTGCACCTGCCTTTGTAATTGCGTTGAACAACGTTGACTTTCCAACGTTTGGAAGTCCTACGATACCGGCTGTCAATGCCATAACTTTCCCAACCCTTCATCTATAAAAATTTATTATGTTCGAGTATGAATGCAACTCTTTCATTATAAGGAGAGAACGTCTATCTGTCCATTCAGCTTTCCATTTCCCCTTGCTGAATGACACGCTTCATTTTTTTAGCAAAATCGTTTCGTGGAATCATAAGACTATGACCGCAGCCCATACATTTAATGCGAATATCAGCACCCATGCGAATTACCTTCCAAGCGTTTGTTCCGCATGGGTGTTGTTTTTTCATCTCCACGACATCATTCAGGCCGAATTGTTTCGTTTCCACAACACTCACTCCGTTCTTCATTCTGTTAACCTGTTCATAGTTTCAATATATACGTATAAATTGGCTTTGCTATGAGTATACTGCAGGACACCACACATTCATACTACTATTCCTAGACAGGAGCCTGATTATGCAAAAACTTGAACAAGCTGAATTGAACTCTCGCATTCACTACAATGAAACGGGTGCCATTTGGAAGTTGAGTACTCTATTTCTAGAAAACATCCCTTTCACTTCACGTGAAGTATTGTTTCTCTGTATAGGTACAGATCGCTCGACGGGTGACGCACTCGGTCCACTGATTGGATCTATGCTGTCAGAAAACAGCACGTTCCCTTATCGCGTTATTGGTACGTTAGAAGACCCACTTCATGCCTTAAACTTGGACGAGACATTAACTAGAGTAACCAAGGAACATCCTGATGCTTTCATTGTCGCGATTGATGCATGTCTTGGTAAAAGTGATTCAGTCGGACACCTACTCATTCAAGATGGTCCATTACAACCTGGTAAAGCTGTTGGAAAAGACTTGCCTTCTGTTGGTGATATCGCTGTAAAAGGCGTTGTCAATATTGGTGGTTTCATGGAGCATTCTGTTCTTCAAAGCACACGTCTTCACTTATCCTATGAAATGGGACGAACTATCTCACGTGCATTGCAGCTTGCCCACGGTAGACTTAAGTCAAAACGCGTATATGATACTTACAATCACAGCAACTACCGGGATCGCTGGAATGAAGTTAGCTACACGGACCTTAGTCAAACCGATTAAGTTAAGCCCAATTGCCAAGATCATTAGACCACCCGTAGCCGTCATTTCTGAGATGAATAACTCTAAAAGTTCATCTGGTACAAAACGGCTGATCTGTGTGGAAAACAAGGTAATGAGCCCTTGATAAATCAGAACGGGTACAGCAGCAAAGATGACACCAATTCCAAGCGTTGAGCTAAGAATAATGGCTGTGAACCCATCAATGATTCCTTTCATCATGAGGATATCGTGATCATTTCGCAGCCCACTGTCAATCGCTCCTATAATAGACATGGATCCAATTACAAAAATCATCGTCGCGGTAATGAACCCTTGGGAAATTCCAAGACCATTCTTTTGCACAGGCATCTTGGATTCTAACCATTTACCGGCTTGCTCCATCATATTATCTACGTTGATCCATTCACCTATAACGGAACCAACTACAATACTAATAATGACGATAAGTAACTGCGTGCTTTCAAATGTCATTTGAATTCCAATCGCCATTACTGCTAATGCAATTCCATACATAACTGTCTGCTTCATTCGATCAGGAATATTTTTAAAAACTCTTCCAACTAAAGAACCTATAATTATTAACGCTACATTCACTAACGTTCCGTAAAACACCACGCTTACCACTTCCAGACCATTTAAAAATAGTACCTATTCCGCGAATGCGAAATAGGTACATGCTCAATCATTCAATAAATCTATAATACGTTCGAAGTCTTCCTCAGAGAAAAACTCAATTTCTATTTTCCCTTTGTTCTTTGTTTTTTTAATAGATACATTTGTTCCGAAATGTTCTCGTAATGAAGTTTCTTGTTCAACAAGAAACAAATCTTTCTTTTCTTTCTTCTTAGTTGTTTCACGTGAAACATTATCATTCAACTTTTGTACAAGCGCTTCTAATTGACGAACGTTCAAGCCTTCCTTCATCGTTTTTTCAGCGATTATACTAATTTGTTCTTTTTTACGCAATCCGAGCAGTGTTCTACCATGCCCCATTGAGAGCTTGCCGTCTGTAATGTCTTTACGAACTTTCTCCGGTAACGCAAGCAATCTAATATGGTTTGCAATATGAGGACGACTTTTTCCTAAACGAAATGCAAGTTGTTCTTGCGTTAGCGCTAAACTATCCATCAAGTTTTGATAGGCTTCTGCCTCTTCTATTGGGGACAAGTCTTCTCGTTGTAAATTCTCCAAAATTGCAAGTTCCATAGATTCAGTATCTGTAAGCTGACGTACGACTGCTGGAATTTCTTTTAATCCAGCAAGCTTTGCAGCTCGGAATCGACGTTCTCCTACGACTATTTCGTGTGCAGATCCGACTTTACGTAAAATAATTGGCTGCAAGACTCCATGCTCTTTAATAGAAGCACTTAGTTCCTGAATTGCTGCTTCATCAAAATGCTTTCTCGGTTGATATGGATTCGCCGTAATACTTTTAAGATTAATTTGTTCCACTGACTCTGCTTTTACAAGAGACTCTCCTGGAAACAATGCGTTGATTCCCTTACCAAGACCTTTAGCCATTGTGAACCACTTCCTTTGCCAGCTCTAAGTAAACTTCCGCTCCACGTGAACGTGAATCATATAAGATGATTGGTTCTCCGTGACTCGGTGCTTCACTCAACCTTACGTTTCGTGGAATAATCGATTTATATACTTTGTCTTGGAAGTACTTTTTAACTTCATCAATTACTTGAATCCCTAAATTTGTTCGAGCATCAAACATTGTAAGCAGAACTCCGTCAATTACAAGGTTTTCGTTCAAATGCTTTTGAACAAGACGGATAGTACTAAGTAACTGACTCAGTCCTTCCAATGCATAATATTCACATTGAACTGGAATTATAATAGCATCCGATGCAGTAAGTGCGTTGATTGTTAACAACCCAAGCGAGGGAGGACAGTCAATAATAATGTAATCATAATCAGCTTTCACTTCTTGAATGGCATGCTTCATTCGTACTTCTCTCGAAATTGTAGAAACCAATTCAATTTCCGCTCCGGCTAATGAAATCGTCGCTGGAATACAGTCTAATAGAGGTACTTTGGTTGGCAGTACAACATCCTTCATAGGAACATCATCAATCAGAATGTCATATATACAATTTTGGACGTCCCCTTTGTTGATGCCTACCCCACTCGTTGCGTTCCCTTGGGGATCAGTATCAATCAATAACACTTTCTTTCCGATATGTGCGAGACAGGCGCTGAGATTAACCGATGTGGTTGTTTTTCCGACGCCGCCTTTTTGATTGGCTATTGCGATGATTCTTCCCAAACGAGCACCTGCTTTCTTTCTAACATGCTGTTCGATCTCTACATACTAGTTCTATTAATCAGTTTACCAAAAAAGCATTGCAAATGGTACGAATAACAAAACAAAAACTCTTGCTATCTCGAAGCAAGAGTCAAATGAGGTTATTTTTATTTAGATTTCGGGATTTTAACTGTAAATGTATAGAAGTCCTCAGAATCTTCTTCTTCTGTTGTTAAATCGATACCACTCTTCGTTACCATTGTTAATGATTGACGAATCGTATTGACGGCAATGCGTACGTCTTTACTTACTGATTTTCTCCGAGGTGCCTTCTTTTTATCTTTTGGCTCTGGAGGTGTAAGAATTTCTTTTATTCTTGCTTCTAACTGTTTAACGTTCAACCCTTTTTCAATCGCTTCTTCAAATATTTGTTGTTGAAGTTCAGGATCTTTCAAAGAAATTAATGCTCGTGCATGACGTTCTGAGATCTCTTTCGTTAAGATCGCGTGCTTAATTTCTTCAGGCAACTTTAATAGCCTCATTTTATTTGCAATCGTAGATTGACCTTTTCCCAAACGTTGAGCTAACGCTTCTTGTGTCAGCGCATGAAGTTCAAGTAACTTCTCGTAAGCATACGCTTCTTCAATTGCTGTCAGTTCTTCGCGTTGTAAGTTTTCAATCAATGCGATTGAGGCTGTTTCTTTATCATCTAAATTTCGAACTATGGCAGGAACTTCTTCCCACCCAAGTTTTTTCATCGCCCGGTAACGTCTCTCCCCTGCGATGATTTCATAGTTTTCTTCATCAGTTTGACGAATAACGATTGGTTGAATAATCCCGTGTGTATGTATGGTACGGGCCAACTCTTCAATTTTCTCTTCAGAGAAGATGGTGCGCGGTTGAAAACGATTCGGTTTAATGCGATCGATTTGTACTTGCTCTACAGTTTCATTCACCATAGGTTCTGATTTTTCTATAGGGGGGAGTTCTTTTTCTCCATTCCCAAAAAAACGTGAGAACGTATTTTTCATTCGAGACACCACCTTTTCAAGACTATCCTCTGTTGTGAACACTAGCAGTCGCTGCAGAGAGGATGATTTCCATCCATCACCTATCCAATGAAATAACTACTGGACTATATTTTGATGGCAGCCCACTAAGATAAAGTGAACTGAAAACCTATGTAAGAACGAGAGTGAAACATTCACTCTCATTCTCTAAATGGCCTGCATTGTTCCACGTGAAACAGTTCAACGGATTGGCGTCTTATTTGGCATGCCCGGTTTTCGTGGATACTTTTTAGGCGTTTTCTTCTTTTTCGAGAAAACAAATACTGTCCGTTCACTCTCTTCAAGAGGAAGAGAGAATGTATGTTTATCTTCTAACACAACACCAAGAGTTTCAAGTGCTATTTTTGCATCTGTCATTTCATCGGCTGCTGCCGCGCCTTTCATGGCTACGAAACGACCTTCCACTTTCAAAGCCGGTACGCACAGTTCAGCTAGTACACTAAGACGTGCAACTGCTCGTGCTGTTACGATATCAAATTTTTCTCGGAACATCGGATTCTGTCCAAAGTCCTCCGCACGTGCATGGACAAACCGAACATTTTTCAATTCCAATTTCTCTGCAAGTTCATTAAGAAAGTTAATACGTTTGTTTAATGAATCTACGATTGTGACGTGTAGATTGGGGAAACAGATTTTTAACGGTATGCTAGGGAAACCTGCTCCTGCACCGACATCACAGAGTGTTAGTTCTTCAGTCAAGTCCGTGAAAAATGCAGCCGAAATCGAATCGTAAAAGTGTTTAAGGTATACAGAAGGTGCATCTGTGATTGCGGTTAAATTCATCTTTTCGTTCCATTCAACGAGTAATTTGAAATATAACTCAAATTGTGAAACTTGATGATCAGAAAGAGGTATTCCCTTCTCTCTTAGTGCTTGGATAAATTGTTCTTCGTTCAATGGGATCCACCTTTCAAAAAAGCTAATACGGACTTTATATCCGTATTAGCTGGGGGTTAGCCGGATATTTTAGCGATTTTACCGTGTTCGATGTAAACAAGAAGAATAGAAATATCAGCAGGATTTACTCCTGAAATTCGAGAAGCTTGAGCAATCGACAACGGACGTACATCACTTAAATTCGCTCGTGCTTCTTTTGCGAGACCTGTAATTGCATGATAATCAATGCCCTCTGGAATTTTCTTATTCTCCATCTTCTTCATACGATTCACTTGTTGCATCGCCTTTTCAATGTACCCTTCGTACTTAATCGATATTTCAACTTGCTCCGCAACGTCTGGAGTACAGACCGTTTCAGATGGAATGACTTTACTAATCTCGTCATACTTCATCTCTGGACGTTTCAACAAATCCGCGGCTTTCATAGGCTCGCGAAGTGGTGTCCCACCTGCTGCTTCTATAATTGCTTGAACAGCTTCTTCCGGCTTGACCGATACTTTTCGTAACCGTTCAATCTCGTCTTCAATCTGTTGTTTTTTCACAATGAATTTTGCATAACGTTCTTCTGAGATCATTCCAAGTGAATGACCGGTTTCAGTTAGACGTAAGTCTGCATTATCGTGGCGTAACAATAATCGGTACTCTGCTCGAGAAGTGAGTAGACGGTAAGGCTCACTCGTTCCTTTTGTCACTAAGTCATCGATTAAGACACCAATGTAAGCATCTGCTCGGCCAAGAACAACTTCTTCTTTACCAAGAACACGACTCGCTGCATTGATACCCGCCATGATCCCTTGTGCAGCAGCTTCCTCATAGCCGGACGTTCCATTCAATTGACCTGCTGTATATAAATTTTTAATCTTTTTTGTTTCAAGCGTTGGCCATAACTGAGTAGGGACAATTGCGTCATACTCAATTGCGTACCCTGCACGTAGCATTTGAGCTTTTTCAAGACCCGGCACACTCTCAATCATTTTACGTTGGACGTGTTCAGGTAAACTAGTTGAGAGTCCTTGTACATACATTTCGCGTGTATTGCGACCTTCAGGCTCGAGGAAAATTTGATGACGTGATTTATCAGCAAAGCGGACTATCTTATCTTCAATTGATGGGCAGTAGCTTGGCCCTTTTCCTTTAATAACTCCTGAGTACATAGGTGACAAATGTAGATTTTCATTAATAAGTTGGTGCGTTAACGGTGATGTATAGGTTAACCAACATGGAAGTTGGTCTGTAATGAATTCAGTCGTTTCGAAACTAAATGCACGTGGTGTATCGTCTCCCGGTTGAATTTCAGTCTTGCTATAATCCACCGTGTTGCTATTTACGCGTGGAGGAGTTCCAGTCTTAAATCGAACCGTATCGAAACCAAGTTCACGAAGGCTATCTGCCAATTTAATAGATGGCATTTGGTTGTTTGGACCGCTTGAGTATTTCAAGTCCCCTATGATAACTTCTCCTCGTAAAAACGTTCCCGTTGTAACAATGACAGTTTTCGCGCGGTAGATGGCCCCAATTTGGGTAAGCACACCTTTTACTTCTCCGTCTTCGACAATCAGTTCTTCCACAACGCCTTGATGAAGAGATAATTTTTCTTCATCCTCTAGCATACGTTTCATTTCTTGCTGATAAAGAACTTTATCCGCTTGTGCTCGAAGTGCACGCACGGCAGGACCTTTTCCTGTATTCAACATCCGCATTTGGATGTGTGTTTTGTCGATTACTTTACCCATCGCACCGCCAAGTGCGTCGATCTCCCGGACAACGATCCCTTTGGCAGGACCTCCGAGTGATGGATTACAAGGCATGAAAGCAATCATATCCAAGTTCATGGTCAGTACAAGTGTACTCGCCCCCATTTTTGCCGATGCATATGCTGCTTCTACGCCTGCATGACCGGCGCCGATTACAATAACATCGAACGTGCCTGCTTCAAATTGTGGCATGCTCGTTCATCCTTCCTATATGTGAATCACTTGGTAGCAACCAAGTGTTCAATTGATTATTTACCGAGGCAAAACTGAGAGAATAACTGGTTGATGAGACTGTCTTGGACGGTATCTCCTACAATTTCACCGAGTAGTTCCCATGTGCGTGTAATATCGATTTGAATCATATCGATTGGAACGCGCGCTTCTGCTGCTTGAATAGCATCTTCAATAGATGTTTTAGCCTGATGCAACAGAGCAATATGGCGCTCGTTTGAAACATAAGTAGGATCTTCCGCTTCGATGCCACCACCGAAAAATAGACCAGCAATCGTTTCTTCTAATTCATCTATTCCTTCATCTTGAAGTATAGAAGTTGTTATTACGTGCTTCTGGCCAGCCAACTGTTTTACGTTCTCGATATCCATCAGCTGAGGAAGATCTGTCTTATTCACGACAATAATTGCATCCATCGGACGAACCGTTTCAAGCAATCTTTCGTCTTCGTCAGACAACGTTTCTGAACCATTTAACAGCAATATGACGAGATCGGCTTCTTTTAAGACTTGACGTGAACGTTCAACACCGATTCGTTCTACTAAATCTTCTGTTTCCCGAATTCCCGCTGTATCGACCAATTTTAATGGCACGCCTTTAACGTTTACGTACTCTTCAATAATATCACGAGTTGTCCCTGCTATGTCAGTTACAATTGCTTTATTTTCCTGAACGAGACTGTTAAGTAAGGAAGATTTCCCTACATTCGGTCTACCTATAATAACTGTGGAAAGTCCTTCTCGAAGAATTCTGCCTTGAGAAGAAGTTGAAAGGAGCCGAATAATTTCACTCCTCACCCAATCCCCCTTCTCAATCATTAGTGGAATCGTCATCTCTTCTACATCATCATACTCTGGATAATCGATATTCACTTCCACTTGGGCAAGTGTTTCAAGGAGTGCTTGTCTTAACTCTCCAATCAGTCGAGACAACTTTCCATCCATCTGATTCAGCGCAACGTTCATGGCCCGATCTGTTTTCGCTCGGATTAAATCCATTACTGCTTCTGACTGTGATAAATCTATTCGACCATTTAAAAAGGCACGTTTCGTGAACTCACCTGGCTCAGCTAATCGAGCTCCATACTGGAGGACGAGTCGAAGTACCCGGTTAACGGACACCAAACCGCCATGACAATTCAATTCGATAACGTCTTCTCGTGTGAATGTTTTTGGTGCTTTCATAAGAGATACCATAATCTCTTCAACGGTTTCGTCTGTTGATGGGTCTACCAAATGTCCATAATGTATCGTATGTGAAGCAGATTCCATTAAACGCTTTCCAGATGGTGAACGGAACAGTCGATCCGCAATCTTTACGGCATCATCTCCGCTTATACGGACAATCGCAATTGCTCCTTCTCCCATCGGCGTCGAAATGGCCGCTATTGTATCAAATTGCACCTTGACTCACCTTCCTGTTTCTCGTTATCCACATGTGCATAACCGATTTTCGGGCGTAGCTTTCTAACAGTAAATATTATCACAAATTGTTGCATAGTCCTAGCAAGTGAGCTGAAAAAATGTGGATAACTTGAAAACTTTGTGGCTACCTTGTCATATCGTGCAGATTTCAAGAGAATATTCAAAGCTAAAACCATCTGTGGATTTGGTCCTTTTTCTGTTAAAAGGATATATTACAGTTGGAGAACCGGGGGTGAATTCATGAAAAAGGACTTCTGATATAAGCGATTTAGAACAAAAAAAGGCATAAAAAAAAGGGCTTTTGAGGGCCCTTTTTTCAGACGATCGGTTCAATTACTAGATAACGCCTTGGATCCTTACCTTCTGAGTATGTTTCGATATCGAGTCGATCTGAAAGCGCATGATGGAGGACTTTACGCTCGTTAGAAGGCATTGGTTCAAGTTGCACTTTACGCCCACTTCGAATTGCTTTATCTGCCATACGATCGGCCAATTGCGTCAACGCCTCTTCACGACGAATTCGATAATCTCCGACATCGATTCGAACCACTTTGTAAGTTCCAGTCCCTTTGTTTGCGACTAACTGAGCTAATTGCTGCAGTGCATTTAATGTGCTTCCACGTTTGCCAATTAGGAATGCAGCTTTCTCACTTTCTAACTGAAAACGGATGACCTTTCCATCCGTTTCGTGGCTTAGTTGCAAATCTTCAACGCCCATATCAGTAGCAATAGCACGGATATACGCGCTTGTTTCTGCAATGATCTCTTCATTGGACAAGATAAGTTCAGGTTCTTCATTAGATCCTTCAATAGAAGCTTGTTCACTTGAGGCTTCATTTTCAGAGAGTTGCTCGGAAGTTGGATCCTGTTCAGGTTCCTTTGGAAGAAGAGTAACTAAGACTTCAGCTGGTACAGCGCCGAACCCTAGAAATCCTTTCTTTCCTTGGGTGATCACTTGGACATCGACTTGGTCCCGCAAAGTATTCAACTTCTCTAATGCAGAGGCGATTGCATCATCGACGGTCTTGCCGGTTTGTCTGATCTCACTCATTTCCGTTTGGCTCCCCCTTTACCTTTTGGTTGTTCAATCACAACTTCCTTTTTCTTGAACGGTTTGTAGATAAAGATGTTTTGGATGATTGAGATCGTATTTCCGACTACCCAGTACAACGCTAATGCTGCAGGTAAAAACGATCCAAATATCATAATGAAAAATGGCATGATATACATCATGATCTTCATTTGAGGGTTATCCATTGCCGGTCCTGTGCGAAGCACCAGGAATTGCATAATTCCTGCAAAAACCGCCAATGTAATGCTTGGTGTAGCTAAATCGAAGACGAAGAATTTGCCTAATGGAATCTCTGGTGTTGCATTCATTCGACTAATTGCGTGATAGAAACCGATTAGAATAGGCATTTGAACTAGAACTGGTAAACAGCCTGCCACAGGATTGACTTTGTTTTCTGACATGACGGCTTGCATTTCTTCACGATACTTCTCTTGAGTAACTGCATCTTTTGACTTGTACTTCTCTTTTAAGGCTGCCAACTTTGGTTGAATCGCTTGCATTTGCTTTGAACTCTGAGTTTGCTTCAATGTTAATGGTAATAAGATGAGACGAATGATAATAGTCACTGCGATAATTCCGAGCCCGTAGGTACCTAGTATTTCTTTAAATGTTTCAATTAATGAAACGAGTGGCCATACAATATACTTACTCCAAATTCCTTCACTTGAAGCCGATATTGGCTCTTTAAAATCTGAACAGCCTGCCAAAAAAACGGACATGACTGTTAGCATGAACAGCAACCCTGCTTTTTTCTTCAATATAGTTCCCCCAAACCTTATTCTATTTCTAACTACTCTTATTTTCAGTGTATCACGAACGCCGTTTTCAGTTCTACTTCTTCTTTAATACGCGTGCAATACGTAGTACGTGTTGTAAACTCTTTTTTGTTTCATGGAAATCTAACTTGGCCGCCGAATGTCTGGCGATAATGACATAGTCTTGGTCTTGCCGGAGATCTTCCTTCATTTCTAAAAAGGCTTGTCGTATACAACGCTTGATGCGATTACGCATTACTGCATTACCGATTTTTTTACCGACTGAAAGTCCGATTCTAAATTCCTGCTGTCCCTCTGCTTTAGATACATAGACAACGAATTGTCGGTTAGCAAATGACTTACCTTGCTTAAATACTCGTTGGAATTCCTCATTTTTCTTAATACGTTGGTTTTTTTTCATTAGGCACCTGCTCCATCGCGTGGTTGTAGTAGTTTAATGACACTTTGGCATAAAAAAAAACCACTGATTGTGTCAGTGGCTTACGCTGAAAGAACTTTTCTTCCTTTTCTGCGACGGGCTGCAAGGACTCTGCGTCCGTTTTTCGAGCTCATGCGTGCACGGAAGCCGTGGACTTTTGCGCGTTTACGTGTATTTGGTTGGAATGTACGTTTCATGGTTGAAGACACCTCCTGCTTTACTGACTAAATTACGTGATACTTATAACAGTCTTGACAAGTATAGCCGTCTGAAGAGTTAATGTCAAACGGTTTTTATAGTAATACTTGAGTTCTTCTTTCGATTATGCTTCTGATCTATTTCTTCAATCGCTTTTTATCTTAATTAGGTTATCCACAGTTTCTACACGAAACGAATTTTTGTTCTGTGCACCCTGGTTTGTTTGAATTTTTCATAAACCGGCATTTGTCGACAGCTTTTTCACATATCCCTACTTGTGGATAACGTTACTGTCCACATTTGCTGGCAATGTGAATAACTCTAGCAATCCCTTGCGATGTATAAGAATTCCTGATACAATAAGAAAGATTTTGTTGTGTATATAATTTCATACGTCTACTCTTATCCACAATTGTTAATAAGTTGTGGATAATTTTTTCAACAACTTTGAATAATAGTTACCCACAAGCGTGGAAACTGTGTATAATACATACTTCCGGGTTTAGTTCGGCGAAAGGGAGGTTCACTTGTGGAGCATTTAGAAAACCTTTGGCAGGAAGTTCTGTCGAAAGTGGAAGAAAAAATCTCCCGGCCTAGTTTTGAAACATGGCTGAAATCGACAAAACTTTTATCGTACGGAGCTGAAAATGTAACCATTGCTGTCCCAAATTCATTTTCAAAAGAATGGTTGGAGAGCCATTACGTACATTTAATAACAGGAATACTTTCTGAATTGACAGGTGAAGACCGGTTAATTCACTTTGTAGTCCCTGAAGACATGGCTGAAAAGGATTTTGCTGTGCCGAAACCAGTTGTAAAAAGAGTAGAGAAGTCTGCTGTTGCAACGACTGCCGCAATGCTTAACCCTAAATATACGTTTGATACATTCGTAATCGGATCAGGCAATCGATTTGCGCACGCTGCTTCATTAGCTGTAGCTGAAGCGCCAGCGAAGTCCTATAATCCGTTATTCATCTATGGGGGCGTCGGGCTTGGGAAGACCCACCTTATGCATGCTATCGGTCATTACGTATTGGAACAGAATCCCTCACTTAAAGTGGTGTACTTATCGAGTGAAAAGTTTACAAATGAATTTATAAACTCGATTCGGGACAACAAAGCTGGAGAATTCCGTGACCAATACCGCAGTGTAGATGTATTGCTAATTGATGATATTCAATTTCTTGCTGGAAAAGAACAAACACAAGAAGAATTCTTCCATACCTTTAATACATTGCACGAAGAATCTAAGCAAATCGTCATTTCTAGTGATCGACCTCCAAAAGAAATTCCTACCTTGGAAGATCGGCTCAGGTCTCGCTTTGAATGGGGACTCATCACGGATATTGCTCCGCCTGACTTAGAAACTAGAATCGCTATCTTGCGGAAAAAGGCGAAAGCTGATGGACTTATTGATATCCCAAACGAAGTCATGCTATACATTGCCAATCAGATTTATACGAATATCCGTGAGCTTGAAGGGGCACTAATACGTGTAGTTGCTTATTCTTCGCTAGTTAATATGGATATCACTCCAGATCTAGCTGCAGAAGCGTTGAAAGATATCATCCCTAACGCACGTCCAAGAATTGTTACGATTATTGACATTCAAAAAACAGTTGGAGAACATTTTAGTATCCGTTTAGAAGACTTCTCGGCAAAGAAAAGGACTCGGGCAATTGCATTCCCACGTCAAGTTGCGATGTATCTATCTCGTGAACTGACAGATGCATCCTTGCCAAAAATCGGTTCTGAATTTGGAGGACGCGATCACTCTACAGTGATTCACGCACATGAGAAGATTTCGAAGTTAGTTAAAGAGGATAAATCACTCCAGCAAGACATTCAAGATATAAAGGCGGCACTTGGTAGAAGTTAACGAGACTGTGGATATCTTAGAATAACTAGTGCACGTTCACGCACATGTTATACACATGTGGAAAACCTTATCAGTTGTTCGTTTGAAAGGCTTTTCCACATATCCACAGGCCCTACTACTATTACTACTATTCTTTTAAGTACTTTAATTCATTATATAAGCGAGGGATTCACATGAAATTTGAAATCATGAGAGACAAATTGCTCGAGGGTCTGAGCGATGTCATGAAAGCGATTAGTCAAAAGGTAACCATTCCAATTCTTACGGGTATCAAAATCGAAGTGAATGAAAAGGGATTGACAATGACCGGAAGTGATTCCGACATTACAATTTGTACAACGATTCCTGTAGAACAAGATGGTGAACAAATTATTCAAGTGATGGAGAACGGTATGATCGTTCTTCAAGCGAAATTTTTCAGCGAAATCATACGTAAACTTCCTACAAATGAAGTCGTAATTGAAGTAACTGAAGGATTGCACACACATATTCGTTCAGGTAAATCCGAATTCCACCTAATTGGATCTGATCCTTATGAGTATCCAGTGCTGCCTGAAGTTTCTGATGAGCACAGAATGACATTGCCGTCAGATCTCATCAAATCTGTAATTCGAGAAACTGTATTCGCTGTTTCCCAACATGAGACACGCCCAATACTTACAGGTGTTCATTGGGAACTGAAAGATGGGGAACTCGTTTGTGTTGCAACAGACAGTCACCGTCTAGCAAGTCGAAAAACGTCTCCAGAACATGTACCTGATCAGCCGTTTAGCATCGTTATTCCTGGTAAGAGTCTGCAAGAGCTTAATAAAATTCTTCCTGACACTCAAGAATCCGTTGAGATCATTTTCGCGGATCAACAAGTATTGTTTAAAACTCGAAACGTCTTATTCTATTCAAGATTGCTTGAAGGAAATTATCCAGATACATCGCGTCTAATTCCTTCTGAATATAAAACGTCCGTTACAGTGAACGGAAAGCAATTGCTTCAAGCCATTGACCGTGCATCGTTACTCGCACGAGAAGACCGTAATAATATCGTTCGTTTTTCTGCTGAAGGCGGGAACACACTTGAAGTTTCTTCAAACTCTCCAGAAGTAGGGAAAGTTGAAGAATTGATAGAGGCACAAGAAGTAACTGGAGAAGAGTTGAAGATTTCGTTCAGCGCTAAATATATGATGGATGCACTTAAGGCCATTGATGGACAAAATATCGAAGTCCATTTCACTGGTACAATGCGACCATTCATCTTAAAAGCAACAGATAATGACTCGATTCTCCAGCTCATTTTGCCTGTACGCACATATTGAACAAAAAAGGATGGCCGTAAAGCGGCTATCCTTTTTACTTATAATCAAAAGTCCGGTAAAATAGAAATATAAACTAACTTTGTGAGGGAATGAATGCAGATGGAAGAAATACACTTCAATACGGAATATATAACACTAGGACAACTTTTAAAAATGGCGAATGTAATTAGTTCAGGAGGAATGGCAAAATGGTTCCTTAGTGAAAATGTAATTTATGTGAATGGCGAAGTAGATCAACGTCGAGGTCGTAAACTATATGATGGAGATCTTGTTATGGTGCCGAATGTTGGTAAGTATAAGTTGATCGCTGATCCATATGGAACTCGGGATGCACATTGACCACCTCGCGTTAAGGAACTTCAGAAATTATGCCTCTCTCGAATGTTCATTTTCTCCGCACATCAACGTATTCATCGGCGAAAACGCACAAGGTAAGACAAATGTGATGGAAGCGATTTACGTGCTAGCTATGGCGAAATCACATCGCACGTCAAATGATCGTGAACTTATCCGTTGGGGCCAGGAGTATGGTAAAATAGAAGGCGATGTTGAGCGGAAGTACGGACATCTTCCCATTGAGCTAGTCATTTCCAAAAAAGGAAAAAAAGCTCGTGTGAATCATATTGAGCAAAACCGGCTGAGTTTGTATATCGGGCAAATGAATGTTGTCATGTTTGCACCCGAAGATCTCAATCTTGTGAAAGGAAGCCCTCAAGTGAGAAGGCGTTTCCTAGATATGGAGATTGGTCAAATTTCGCCGGTTTATCTGCATGATTTATTGCATTATCAAAAACTATTGAAACAACGAAATGCAATTCTTAAAAATAATCGTGGAAAACGTCAACTGGAGGATGTCATGTTTGACGTCTATACAGAACAGTTTGTCGATAAAGCGATTCAGATTATAAAAAAGCGATATTACTTTTTGGAGCTATTGCAAAAGTGGGCTGCTCCAATCCACCATGGCATCTCACGTGGACTAGAGAACTTGGAAGTTTCGTATAACACCCTGAAAGAGTTATCACCTGAACAGACGGATGCTGAGATGAAAGAGATTCTGATGAGAAAGCTTGCTGAAGTTAAGCAACGTGAACTAGACAGAGGGATTACTCTGATCGGACCGCACCGTGATGACTTAACGTTTATGGTAAATGGTTATGACATACAAACCTACGGGTCCCAAGGTCAACAACGGACGACTGCCTTGTCGTTAAAACTTGCTGAAATTGAACTGGTACGTCAAGAAGTTGGAGAAGCACCTATTTTGCTGCTAGACGATGTATTAAGCGAATTAGATGACTATCGACAATCTCATTTACTGAATACAATTCAAGGACAAGTACAAACGTTTGTGACGACAACTACTGTTGCAGGAATTGAACACGAAACAATCCGTGATGCCGCGATCTTCGAGGTTGAAGATGGCACTGTGACTAGACGGGATAACATGTAACACCTGTTTTATGGTGAAATACCGGAAAAACAAGACCGGGTTGCCGGCATGTTCTGAAAGGAAAGGTGAACAGTTTGGCCATGGAAGAAAAAGAGATACAAAACGTATATGATGCCAATCAGATCCAGGTGCTAGAAGGATTAGAAGCGGTTCGTAAACGACCTGGTATGTATATTGGGACAACGAGCGGTAAAGGTCTTCATCACCTGGTTTGGGAAATTGTTGATAATAGTATCGATGAGGCACTAGCAGGTTACTGTGACCACATTGAAGTTACAATTGAAAAAGATGATTGGATTCGCGTCGATGATAATGGTCGAGGTATCCCTGTAGATATACAAGGCTCCACTGGACGACCAGCAGTTGAGGTCATTATGACGGTGCTACACGCTGGAGGAAAGTTCGGCGGTGGCGGATATAAAGTTTCAGGTGGATTACACGGTGTAGGGGCTTCGGTCGTAAATGCATTGTCCATTGAAACTGAAGTTTTTGTAAAACGTAATGGAAAACTTTACGAAATTAAATTCAGCAAAGGTAAAGTGGTCCAGGAAGTTGGAGAAATTGGCGTCTCGAATGAAACTGGGACTACAACTCGATTCAAAGCCGACCCTGAAATCTTTACGGAAACAACTACGTACGAATACGGCATCTTAGCACATCGTCTGCAAGAGCTTGCTTACTTGAACCGTGGGCTTCGCATTACGATCACAGATAATCGTAAAGAAGAGTCACGGACAGATACGTATTTCTACGAAGGCGGCATTAAATCATATGTGGAGCACTTGAACGAAAACAAAGAGCCAATATATGAAGAGCCGATTTTCATAGAAGGTGAAAAAGATGGTATTTCTGTTGAAATTGCTATGCAGCATAATAGTGGCTACGCAGACAACCTACTTTCTTTTGCAAATAATATTAATACGTATGAAGGCGGAACACATGAGTCCGGCTTCAAAACTGCTTTGACTCGCGTAATTAACGACTATGCTCGTAAAAACGGACTTTTGCGTGATGCAGACCAAAACTTGAGCGGTGATGATGTCCGCGAGGGATTGACTGCAATTGTCTCTATCAAACATCCGGATCCACAGTTTGAAGGACAGACGAAAACGAAACTTGGGAACTCTGAAGTGAGCACAATCGTGAACTCACTATTTTCAGAAGGATACCAACGTTTTATGCTTGAAAATCCACAAGTTGCACGAAAAGTGATTGATAAGAGCTTGATGGCGGCACGTGCTCGTCTTGCTGCAAAAAATGCACGAGAATTCACGCGAAGAAAGTCTGCTCTTGAAGTATCTAGTTTGCCAGGTAAACTTGCCGATTGTTCATCACGTGATCCAGCGATCAGTGAACTGTACATCGTAGAGGGAGACTCAGCGGGAGGCTCTGCTAAAGGAGGGCGCGATCGTCACTTCCAAGCAATTTTGCCGCTCCGAGGTAAAATTCTCAATGTAGAAAAAGCCCGTTTAGACCGAATCCTAGGAAACGAAGAAATTCGAATGATGATTACGGCACTTGGAACTGGAATTGGCGAAGAATTTAACTTGGCGAAAGCTCGGTATCATAAGATTGTAATCATGACCGATGCTGACGTCGATGGAGCGCATATTCGTACGTTGCTTTTGACTTTCTTCTTCCGTTTCATGCGTCCATTAATTGAGGCAGGATATGTCTATATCGCACAACCACCACTTTACCGTGTCAAACAAGGTAAAAATGAAGAGTATTGCTATGACGAAGAAGCGCTTAAGGAAATCATGAATCGTCTATCATCGACACCAAAACCGATCATTACGCGATATAAAGGTCTTGGTGAAATGGATGCTACCCAACTATGGGAAACAACGATGAATCCAGATCAACGTACATTGCTTCAAGTACATCTTGAGAATGCAATTGAAGCTGACGCGATTTTTAATAGACTTATGGGCGATGAAGTTGCTCCACGCAGAAAGTTCATCGAAGATAACGCGATTTACGTGAAAAACTTAGATGCTTGATTGATAAGCATTTTCATTGTTATGGAGAGCTGCCTCTGTTTACTCATAAATAGAGGTCAGGCTGAAAGGAGTATGACAACATGGCAGATTTGCCAAAGCGCGGTGTGCAGGAAATCAATATAAGCAAAGAGATGGAGACATCCTTCCTTGACTATGCAATGAGTGTTATCGTTTCACGTGCACTACCTGACGTACGTGATGGGTTGAAGCCAGTTCATCGTCGTATCTTATATGCAATGCAGGATCTAGGCAATACAGCAGATAAGGCACATAAAAAGTCAGCTCGTATTGTTGGAGACGTAATTGGTAAGTATCACCCACACGGTGACACGGCTGTTTACGATACGATGGTGCGCATGGCGCAAGACTTTAACTATCGTTATATGTTGGTGGACGGACACGGGAACTTCGGTTCTGTGGACGGAGATTCAGCAGCAGCGATGCGTTATACAGAGTCACGTATGTCTAGAATCGCTATGGAACTATTACGTGACATAAACAAAGACACAATTGATTACAAAGATAATTACGATGGTCAGGAAAGAGAACCAATCGTATTGCCAAGTCGCTTCCCGAACTTGCTCGTTAATGGTACTTCAGGAATTGCTGTAGGAATGGCAACCAATATCCCTCCCCATCACTTAGGTGAAACGATTGACGGTGTCCTTGCACTTGCAGAGAACCCGGCAATTACAACGGAAGAGTTAATGGAAATTATTCCAGGTCCCGATTTCCCGACAGGCGGTATTATTTTAGGTCGCAGTGGAATCCGAAGAGCCTATGAAACAGGTCGAGGATCTTTGCTAGTTCGAGGTAGAGTTGAAATTGAACAGGCAGCGAGTGGGAAAGAGACAATTATAGTCCATGAGTTACCGTACCAAGTAAATAAAGCCCGATTGATAGAAAAGATAGCAGATCTCGTACGTGAAAAGAAAATTGAGGGTATTACACACCTTGCAGATGAATCTGACCGCACCGGGATGCGTATTGTTATTGAAGTTCGTAGAGATGCGAACGTACACGTATTACTAAATAACTTGTATAAGCAAACAGCTCTTCAATCCAGCTTTGGTATCAATATGCTTGCTCTTGTTGATGGTCAACCAAAAGTTCTCGCATTGAAAGAAATCTTATATCATTATTTAGAGCATCAAAAAGTAGTAATTCGTCGCCGTACACAGTACGAACTGAAGAAAGCTGAAGATCGCGCACATATTCTTGAAGGATTACGGATTGCTCTTGATCATATCGATGAAATCATCGCACTCATTCGTGGTTCTAAAACTGCAGATGAAGCTAAAACTGGTCTAATAGAGCGGTACAGTCTGTCAGATCGCCAAGCGCAAGCTATATTAGACATGCGTTTGCAACGACTTACTGGACTGGAACGCGACAAGATTGAAGATGAGTATCAACAATTGGTAGTGTTGATCAACGAATTACGTGCGATACTAGCTGATGAGAATAAAGTCATAGAAATTATTAAAGAAGAATTGCTAGAAGTTAAGCAACGTTTCGCAGATAAGCGTAGAACTGAAATTACGCTTGGTGGTTCTGATATGTTAGAAGACGAAGATCTGATCCCTGTGGAGAACTCCGTTTTAACACTGACACATCATGGCTATGTGAAGCGGTTACCTGCGAACACGTACCGTAGCCAGCGCCGCGGAGGTCGTGGTATTCAGGGCATGGGTACGAATAATGACGACTTCGTGGAGCACTTGTTGAATACATCCACTCATGACACGATTTTGTTCTTCACGAGCAAAGGCCGTGTATTCCGGAAAAAGGGATACGAGGTACCGGAATTCAGTAGAACTGCTAAAGGCTTGCCGTTAGTAAATCTATTGGACGTTGAGAAAGATGAAAAAGTGACGACTATGATTCCAATCGAGAAATTTGAAGAGGATCAATACTTGTTCTTTACAACAAAAGAAGGTCTCGTCAAACGAACTTCTGTGATGGCATTTGCCAACATTCGTTCGAACGGATTGATTGCTTTACGTCTTCGTGAAGAAGATGAATTGATTAATGTGAAGCTTACAGATGGAACCGAAACAATTGCTATTGGTACAAAAGACGGAATGCTAATTCAATTTACAGAGGAATCGATTCGTCCATTAAGTCGAACTGCAAGTGGCGTAATAGGGATTCGCTTACGTGAGAGTGATCATGTAGTCGGAATGGATATCGTTAAAGAAGATGACGAGATTCTAGTCGTGACGGAAAATGGATTCGGTAAACGAACGCCAGTCTCTGAATATCGTCTCCAGTCACGTGGCGGATTCGGACTCAAGACTCTTAATATCACAGAGCGTAATGGTAAGATGGTTGCGATGAAATCTGTAGATGGTACGGAAGACTTGATGTTAATCACACTACATGGCATTTTGATTCGTATGGATATACATGATATTTCTCTAATTGGTCGAAGTACACAAGGGGTTCGACTTATCCGTTTAGGGGAAGAAGAGTTTGTTGCAACAGTTGCAAAGGTTGAAAAAGAGTTGTTGGAAGAAATAGATCAGGATGAAGAAGGACTATCAGAAGATGGTCAAGTTCTCGTTTCTAATACAGAAGATGACCTAGAGTTAGAGTCAACAGAAGAATTACCTGAAGATCAGGTAGAGACTGATTCTGAAGAGTAATTTATAAATACCGGTTTGGATAATATTCCAAACCGGTATTTTTTTATTTGTAAAATAGCGTATGATAGAAAAAGAAGAACCATCTGGAAAAGGAATGCGGTGACTACTAATGGAAAACTATAAAAGTTTAAATGAACTTCGACCAGGCGCAATCCTCGCTGAAGACATCTATGCAAATACAGCATTACCTATAGTACGTAAAGGAACGATGTTGGAAATTGATCATTTGGAAGTCCTCGATCTATTTGGCATTAAACGAGCAAAGATAGAGGAACGTATTGTGAATCGTTTGCAGGGTGAACAAAAAGAAGCTGGAAAGGCAGATGACATTTCTAGCGATATCGATCAGTTACTTGAAAAAAGAATAAATCGGACATCTGATTTGCATACCCTCTATAAGAAGGCAGTTAACGATTATAAAAGGGAATTCACTTCATGGAAATCCGGTGCCAAGTTAGATATTGCAAAGGTTCGGCTATTAATCATGCCATTGCTTGAAACTTCTATGGAAAATAAAAAGATGCTAATTATATTGAATGAGTACTCAAATCGTAAAGAATATCTCTATCACCACGCGGTATCAGTAGGACTTCTTACAGCAGCACTCGCGAGTGAACTAGGTTATCCGAAAGGTACTACCCTTCAATTAGGCTTGGCAGGAACGATTGCTGATTGTGGGATGTCTAAGATTAGCACTACGCTAATGGAAAAGGCAGCATTTTTAACAAAGGATGAATTTAACGAGGTCAAAAAGCATCCAGTGCTTAGTTTTCAAATGATGCATGATTCTCCATTGTTACGCCAGGAAATGAAATTAGCTGTACTTCAGCACCATGAAAGATTAGACGGCAGTGGTTACCCACGAGGAGACAGAGACGAGAAGGTATCACAGCTATCTCAAATTCTCGCGGTTGCAGATGTGTTTCATGCTATGACGTGTGAACGAGTATATCGAGCAAAGGAATCGCCATATCGTGTTGCAGAAATGCTGAAAGAAGAAGAGTTTGGAAAGTTTGATTCGGCAATACTTGAAGCGCTTCATGCCTTAATAGGGATGCCAAGTGTAGGCGACAAAGTACTATTAACCGACGGAACTCTAGGAGAAGTCATAGCGATTAACTCAAATTTACCATTACGTCCTGCAATTCATGTAGTGAATAGTAAAAAGTCCGTGGATTTAAGCAAGCATCGTTCAATAGCTATAGAGAAATTACTAGACTAACTAATAGAAGGTAGTACATGAAATTCACCTACCACATCATCGATAAACGTTGGTATGGTAGGCTTTTATCCAATGCACGACTTACTGAATGAATAAATATTGAAAAATAGTTGCACTATCTTTCCAGCCATGGTATTATAGAACACGTTGCTCTTACAGAAAGTGATTCAGTAAGTTACAACGAACCAAGAAAAACAAATTTTGAAAAAGTCGTGACAGTAACGTTATAGTATGTTATACTGTAAGAGTTGCTGAAAACAACAGAAACACTATGAACCTTGAAAACTGAACAGCAAAATGTCAACGAAATATCGTTTGGGAAACCGGTTTTACCGGTAAACAAACACAAACAGATCTTAATTGATTTGATAGACATCTTAAATGATGCCAGTACGAATTGAGCAATCAATTCTCTTTATGGAGAGTTTGATCCTGGCTCAGGACGAACGCTGGCGGCATGCCTAATACATGCAAGTCGAGCGAATCAATTGGAGCTTGCTCCTTTTGATTAGCGGCGGACGGGTGAGTAACACGTGGGCAACCTGCCCTGCAGATGGGGATAACTCCGGGAAACCGGGGCTAATACCGAATAATCAGTTCCTTCGCATGAAGGAACTCTGAAAGACGGTTTCGGCTGTCACTGCAGGATGGGCCCGCGGCGCATTAGCTAGTTGGTGGGGTAATGGCCTACCAAGGCAACGATGCGTAGCCGACCTGAGAGGGTGATCGGCCACACTGGGACTGAGACACGGCCCAGACTCCTACGGGAGGCAGCAGTAGGGAATCTTCCACAATGGACGAAAGTCTGATGGAGCAATGCCGCGTGAGTGAAGAAGGTTTTCGGATCGTAAAGCTCTGTTGCGAGGGAAGAACACGTACGGGAGTAACTGCCCGTACCTTGACGGTACCTCGTCAGAAAG
Source organism: Sporosarcina sp. A2 (assembly GCF_050858885.1). Taxonomy (GTDB): domain Bacteria; phylum Bacillota; class Bacilli; order Bacillales_A; family Planococcaceae; genus Sporosarcina. Next base: position 3,080,742 of record NZ_CP193898.1, read on the forward strand.
CCACGGCTAACTACGTGCCAGCAGCCGCGGTAATACGTAGGTGGCAAGCGTTGTCCGGAATTATTGGGCGTAAAGCGCGCGCAGGCGGTCCTTTAAGTCTGATGTGAAAGCCCACGGCTCAACCGTGGAGGGTCATTGGAAACTGGGGGACTTGAGTACAGAAGAGGAAAGCGGAATTCCACGTGTAGCGGTGAAATGCGTAGAGATGTGGAGGAACACCAGTGGCGAAGGCGGCTTTCTGGTCTGTAACTGACGCTGAGGCGCGAAAGCGTGGGGAGCAAACAGGATTAGATACCCTGGTAGTCCACGCCGTAAACGATGAGTGCTAAGTGTTAGGGGGTTTCCGCCCCTTAGTGCTGCAGCTAACGCATTAAGCACTCCGCCTGGGGAGTACGGCCGCAAGGCTGAAACTCAAAGGAATTGACGGGGACCCGCACAAGCGGTGGAGCATGTGGTTTAATTCGAAGCAACGCGAAGAACCTTACCAGGTCTTGACATCCCACTGACCGGCATGGAGACATGCCTTTCCCTTCGGGGACAGTGGTGACAGGTGGTGCATGGTTGTCGTCAGCTCGTGTCGTGAGATGTTGGGTTAAGTCCCGCAACGAGCGCAACCCTTAATCTTAGTTGCCATCATTCAGTTGGGCACTCTAAGGTGACTGCCGGTGACAAACCGGAGGAAGGTGGGGATGACGTCAAATCATCATGCCCCTTATGACCTGGGCTACACACGTGCTACAATGGACGGTACAGAGGGCTGCAAACCCGCGAGGGTAAGCGAATCCCAGAAAACCGTTCCCAGTTCGGATTGTAGGCTGCAACTCGCCTGCATGAAGCCGGAATCGCTAGTAATCGTGGATCAGCATGCCACGGTGAATACGTTCCCGGGTCTTGTACACACCGCCCGTCACACCACGAGAGTTTGTAACACCCGAAGTCGGTGGGGTAACCCTTAGGGGAGCTAGCCGCCGAAGGTGGGACAGATGATTGGGGTGAAGTCGTAACAAGGTAGCCGTATCGGAAGGTGCGGCTGGATCACCTCCTTTCTAAGGATATATGTCAGTGGAACATCCTTGTGATGAAGAAGCTGCACATTCGGAAATGAACCTTTGGTTCATAGCGTTGACATTTTGCGTTCAGTTTTGAAGGTTTATATGGTACTTCGAGCAATCGTCGTTTCTTATATATTCTTCAAAACTTGTTCATTGAAAACTGGATAAAACAACATTGAAGCAACAAATCAAGATAATCAACCGAGTCGGACACATTTATGTGAGCCGAACAGCGATTCTTTTGTTCTTTCTTTTTAATCATCGCTGATTGAAAGAAGAACGTTAACTTTTGGTTAAGTTAGAAAGGGCGCACGGTGGATGCCTTGGCACTAGGAGCCTAAGAAGGACGGCACTAACACCGATATGCTTCGGGGAGCTGTAAGTAAGCTTTGATCCGAAGATTTCCGAATGGGGAAACCCACCATCTTTAATAGGATGGTACGTATTTGTGAATACATAGCAAATACGAGGCAAACCCGGAGAACTGAAACATCTAAGTATCCGGAGGAAGAGAAAGAAAAATCGATTCCCTGAGTAGCGGCGAGCGAAACGGGAAAAGCCCAAACCAGGAAGCTTGCTTCCTGGGGTTGTAGGACACTCTATACGGAGTTACAAAAGGATGAGTTAGGCGAAGCGATCTGGAAAGGTCCGCCAAAGAGGGTAAAAGCCCCGTAACCGAAAATTCATCCCCTCCAGAGTGGATCCTGAGTACGGCGGAACACGTGAAATTCCGTCGGAATCCGGGAGGACCATCTCCCAAGGCTAAATACTCCCTAGTGACCGATAGTGAACCAGTACCGTGAGGGAAAGGTGAAAAGCACCCCGGAAGGGGAGTGAAATAGATCCTGAAACCGTGTGCCTACAAGTTGTCAGAGCCCGTTAATGGGTGATGGCGTGCCTTTTGTAGAATGAACCGGCGAGTTACGATTCCATGCGAGGTTAAGCAGAGAATGCGGAGCCGCAGCGAAAGCGAGTCTGAATAGGGCGAATGAGTATGGGGTCGTAGACCCGAAACCAGGTGATCTACCCATGTCCAGGGTGAAGGTAAGGTAACACTTACTGGAGGCCCGAACCCACGTACGTTGAAAAGTGCGGGGATGAGGTGTGGGTAGCGGTGAAATTCCAATCGAACCTGGAGATAGCTGGTTCTCTCCGAAATAGCTTTAGGGCTAGCCTCAAACGTTAAGAATCTCGGAGGTAGAGCACTGTTTGGACTAGGGGCCCATCCCGGGTTACCGAATTCAGACAAACTCCGAATGCCGATGATTTATGTTTGGGAGTCAGACTATGGGTGATAAGGTCCATAGTCGAGAGGGAAACAGCCCAGACCGCCAGTTAAGGTCCCAAAGTATTCGTTAAGTGGAAAAGGATGTGGCGCTGCCCAGACAACCAGGATGTTGGCTCAGAAGCAGCCATCATTTAAAGAGTGCGTAATAGCTCACTGGTCGAGTGGCGCTGCGCCGAAAATGTATCGGGGCTAAACGAATCACCGAAACTGCGGATTGACACCTTTGGTGTCAGTGGTAGGAGAGCGTTCCAAGGGCGTTGAAGCTAGACCGGAAGGACTGGTGGAGCGCTTGGAAGTGAGAATGCCGGTATGAGTAGCGAAAGAAGGGTGAGAATCCCTTCCACCGAATGCCCAAGGTTTCCTGAGGAAGGCTCGTCCACTCAGGGTCAGTCGGGACCTAAGTCGAGGCCGATAGGCGTAGACGATGGACAACAGGTTGATATTCCTGTACTACCTCCCCACCGTTTGAGTGATGGGGTGACGCAGAAGGATAGGGTGAGCGCGCTGTTGGTTATGCGCGTCTAAGCAGTGAGGTGTGAAACGAGGCAAATCCCGTTTCTAATACATTGAGCTGTGATGGCAAGGGGTGTATACCCTGGAGTCCCTGATTTCACACTGCCAAGAAAAGCCTCTAACGAGGTGGGAGGTACCCGTACCGCAAACCAACACAGGTAGGCGAGGAGAGAATCCTAAGGTGATCGAGAGAACTCTCGTTAAGGAACTCGGCAAAATGACCCCGTAACTTCGGGAGAAGGGGTGCTCTGGTAGGGTGAATAGCCCGAGAGAGCCGCAGTGAATAGGCCCAGGCGACTGTTTAGCAAAAACACAGGTCTCTGCAAAACCGTAAGGTGACGTATAGGGGCTGACGCCTGCCCGGTGCTGGAAGGTTAAGAGGAGAGGTTAGCGCAAGCGAAGCTTTGAATTGAAGCCCCAGTAAACGGCGGCCGTAACTATAACGGTCCTAAGGTAGCGAAATTCCTTGTCGGGTAAGTTCCGACCCGCACGAAAGGCGTAACGATCTGGGCACTGTCTCAACGAGAGACTCGGTGAAATTATAATATGCGTGAAGATGCGCATTACCCGCGACAGGACGGAAAGACCCCGTGGAGCTTTACTGTAGCCTGATATTGAATTCCGGTGCAGCCTGTACAGGATAGGTAGGAGCCTAAGAGACCGGAGCGCTAGCTTCGGAGGAGGCAATGGTGGGATACTACCCTGGCTGTATTGGACTTCTAACCCTTGCCCGTGATCCGGGCAGGAGACAGTGTCAGGCGGACAGTTTGACTGGGGCGGTCGCCTCCTAAAGAGTAACGGAGGCGCCCAAAGGTTCCCTCAGAATGGTCGGACATCATTCGTAGAGTGCAAAGGCATAAGGGAGCTTGACTGCGAGACCTACAAGTCGAGCAGGGTCGAAAGACGGGCTTAGTGATCCGGTGGTTCCGCATGGAAGGGCCATCGCTCAACGGATAAAAGCTACCCCGGGGATAACAGGCTTATCTCCCCCAAGAGTCCACATCGACGGGGAGGTTTGGCACCTCGATGTCGGCTCATCGCATCCTGGGGCTGTAGTCGGTCCCAAGGGTTGGGCTGTTCGCCCATTAAAGCGGTACGCGAGCTGGGTTCAGAACGTCGTGAGACAGTTCGGTCCCTATCCGTCGCGGGCGCAGGAAATTTGAGAGGAGCTGTCCTTAGTACGAGAGGACCGGGATGGACACACCTCTGGTGTACCAGTTGTCTTGCCAAAGGCATCGCTGGGTAGCTATGTGTGGACGGGATAAATGCTGAAAGCATCTAAGCATGAAGCCCCCCTCGAGATGAGATTTCCCATTACGCAAGTAAGTAAGATCCCTCAAAGATGATGAGGTGGATAGGTCTGGTGTGGAAGCATGGCGACATGTGGAGCTGACAGATACTAATAGATCGAGGACTTTCCCAAATATAAGTTAGAGAGCCGTAAGGCTGTCTTGAATTCAATGTTGGTTTTATCCAGTTTTGAGCGAACAAGCTCAATTTGTCTGGTAATGATGGCGAAGAGGTCACACCCGTTCCCATACCGAACACGGAAGTTAAGTTCTTCAGCGCCGATGGTAGTAGGGGGCTTCCCCCTGTGAGAGTAGGACGTTGCCAGGCAGATGAAGTCATTCTGTTATAGAATGACTTTTTTCTTTTCCAAACGATTATAATTATTTGCAAGCAATACTATTTTACTTTAATTACTGAGTGAAAAACAGTTGCCAAGCAAACATTTATGTGGTATTATTATCTATGTTGCTCTTACGGAAAGCTTTCGTAGAGCGGTTGAAACAAATAAAATTTAAAACAAAGTTGTTGACACGATGCTTACAGAATGTTATACTGTAAGAGTTGCTGAAAACAACAAAAACACTATGAACCTTGAAAACTGAACAGCAAAATGTCAACGAAATATCGTTTGGGAAACTGGTTTCACCGGTAAACAAACACAAACAGATCTTAATTGATCTGATAGACATCTTAAATGATGCCAGTACGAATTGAGCAATCAATTCTCTTTATGGAGAGTTTGATCCTGGCTCAGGACGAACGCTGGCGGCATGCCTAATACATGCAAGTCGAGCGAATCAATTGGAGCTTGCTCCTTTTGATTAGCGGCGGACGGGTGAGTAACACGTGGGCAACCTGCCCTGCAGATGGGGATAACTCCGGGAAACCGGGGCTAATACCGAATAATCAGTTCCTTCGCATGAAGGAACTCTGAAAGACGGTTTCGGCTGTCACTGCAGGATGGGCCCGCGGCGCATTAGCTAGTTGGTGGGGTAATGGCCTACCAAGGCAACGATGCGTAGCCGACCTGAGAGGGTGATCGGCCACACTGGGACTGAGACACGGCCCAGACTCCTACGGGAGGCAGCAGTAGGGAATCTTCCACAATGGACGAAAGTCTGATGGAGCAATGCCGCGTGAGTGAAGAAGGTTTTCGGATCGTAAAGCTCTGTTGCGAGGGAAGAACACGTACGGGAGTAACTGCCCGTACCTTGACGGTACCTCGTCAGAAAGCCACGGCTAACTACGTGCCAGCAGCCGCGGTAATACGTAGGTGGCAAGCGTTGTCCGGAATTATTGGGCGTAAAGCGCGCGCAGGCGGTCCTTTAAGTCTGATGTGAAAGCCCACGGCTCAACCGTGGAGGGTCATTGGAAACTGGGGGACTTGAGTACAGAAGAGGAAAGCGGAATTCCACGTGTAGCGGTGAAATGCGTAGAGATGTGGAGGAACACCAGTGGCGAAGGCGGCTTTCTGGTCTGTAACTGACGCTGAGGCGCGAAAGCGTGGGGAGCAAACAGGATTAGATACCCTGGTAGTCCACGCCGTAAACGATGAGTGCTAAGTGTTAGGGGGTTTCCGCCCCTTAGTGCTGCAGCTAACGCATTAAGCACTCCGCCTGGGGAGTACGGCCGCAAGGCTGAAACTCAAAGGAATTGACGGGGACCCGCACAAGCGGTGGAGCATGTGGTTTAATTCGAAGCAACGCGAAGAACCTTACCAGGTCTTGACATCCCACTGACCGGCATGGAGACATGCCTTTCCCTTCGGGGACAGTGGTGACAGGTGGTGCATGGTTGTCGTCAGCTCGTGTCGTGAGATGTTGGGTTAAGTCCCGCAACGAGCGCAACCCTTAATCTTAGTTGCCATCATTCAGTTGGGCACTCTAAGGTGACTGCCGGTGACAAACCGGAGGAAGGTGGGGATGACGTCAAATCATCATGCCCCTTATGACCTGGGCTACACACGTGCTACAATGGACGGTACAGAGGGCTGCAAACCCGCGAGGGTAAGCGAATCCCAGAAAACCGTTCCCAGTTCGGATTGTAGGCTGCAACTCGCCTGCATGAAGCCGGAATCGCTAGTAATCGTGGATCAGCATGCCACGGTGAATACGTTCCCGGGTCTTGTACACACCGCCCGTCACACCACGAGAGTTTGTAACACCCGAAGTCGGTGGGGTAACCCTTAGGGGAGCTAGCCGCCGAAGGTGGGACAGATGATTGGGGTGAAGTCGTAACAAGGTAGCCGTATCGGAAGGTGCGGCTGGATCACCTCCTTTCTAAGGATATATGTCAGTGGAACATCCTTGTGATGAAGAAGCTGCACATTCGGAAATGAACCTTTGGTTCATAGCGTTGACATTTTGCGTTCAGTTTTGAAGGTTTATATGGTACTTCGAGCAATCGTCGTTTCTTATATATTCTTCAAAACTTGTTCATTGAAAACTGGATAAAACAACATTGAAGCAACAAATCAAGATAATCAACCGAGTCGGACACATTTATGTGAGCCGAACAGCGATTCTTTTGTTCTTTCTTTTTAATCATCGCTGATTGAAAGAAGAACGTTAACTTTTGGTTAAGTTAGAAAGGGCGCACGGTGGATGCCTTGGCACTAGGAGCCTAAGAAGGACGGCACTAACACCGATATGCTTCGGGGAGCTGTAAGTAAGCTTTGATCCGAAGATTTCCGAATGGGGAAACCCACCATCTTTAATAGGATGGTACGTATTTGTGAATACATAGCAAATACGAGGCAAACCCGGAGAACTGAAACATCTAAGTATCCGGAGGAAGAGAAAGAAAAATCGATTCCCTGAGTAGCGGCGAGCGAAACGGGAAAAGCCCAAACCAGGAAGCTTGCTTCCTGGGGTTGTAGGACACTCTATACGGAGTTACAAAAGGATGAGTTAGGCGAAGCGATCTGGAAAGGTCCGCCAAAGAGGGTAAAAGCCCCGTAACCGAAAATTCATCCCCTCCAGAGTGGATCCTGAGTACGGCGGAACACGTGAAATTCCGTCGGAATCCGGGAGGACCATCTCCCAAGGCTAAATACTCCCTAGTGACCGATAGTGAACCAGTACCGTGAGGGAAAGGTGAAAAGCACCCCGGAAGGGGAGTGAAATAGATCCTGAAACCGTGTGCCTACAAGTTGTCAGAGCCCGTTAATGGGTGATGGCGTGCCTTTTGTAGAATGAACCGGCGAGTTACGATTCCATGCGAGGTTAAGCAGAGAATGCGGAGCCGCAGCGAAAGCGAGTCTGAATAGGGCGAATGAGTATGGGGTCGTAGACCCGAAACCAGGTGATCTACCCATGTCCAGGGTGAAGGTAAGGTAACACTTACTGGAGGCCCGAACCCACGTACGTTGAAAAGTGCGGGGATGAGGTGTGGGTAGCGGTGAAATTCCAATCGAACCTGGAGATAGCTGGTTCTCTCCGAAATAGCTTTAGGGCTAGCCTCAAACGTTAAGAATCTCGGAGGTAGAGCACTGTTTGGACTAGGGGCCCATCCCGGGTTACCGAATTCAGACAAACTCCGAATGCCGATGATTTATGTTTGGGAGTCAGACTATGGGTGATAAGGTCCATAGTCGAGAGGGAAACAGCCCAGACCGCCAGTTAAGGTCCCAAAGTATTCGTTAAGTGGAAAAGGATGTGGCGCTGCCCAGACAACCAGGATGTTGGCTCAGAAGCAGCCATCATTTAAAGAGTGCGTAATAGCTCACTGGTCGAGTGGCGCTGCGCCGAAAATGTATCGGGGCTAAACGAATCACCGAAACTGCGGATTGACACCTTTGGTGTCAGTGGTAGGAGAGCGTTCCAAGGGCGTTGAAGCTAGACCGGAAGGACTGGTGGAGCGCTTGGAAGTGAGAATGCCGGTATGAGTAGCGAAAGAAGGGTGAGAATCCCTTCCACCGAATGCCCAAGGTTTCCTGAGGAAGGCTCGTCCACTCAGGGTCAGTCGGGACCTAAGTCGAGGCCGATAGGCGTAGACGATGGACAACAGGTTGATATTCCTGTACTACCTCCCCACCGTTTGAGTGATGGGGTGACGCAGAAGGATAGGGTGAGCGCGCTGTTGGTTATGCGCGTCTAAGCAGTGAGGTGTGAAACGAGGCAAATCCCGTTTCTAATACATTGAGCTGTGATGGCAAGGGGTGTATACCCTGGAGTCCCTGATTTCACACTGCCAAGAAAAGCCTCTAACGAGGTGGGAGGTACCCGTACCGCAAACCAACACAGGTAGGCGAGGAGAGAATCCTAAGGTGATCGAGAGAACTCTCGTTAAGGAACTCGGCAAAATGACCCCGTAACTTCGGGAGAAGGGGTGCTCTGGTAGGGTGAATAGCCCGAGAGAGCCGCAGTGAATAGGCCCAGGCGACTGTTTAGCAAAAACACAGGTCTCTGCAAAACCGTAAGGTGACGTATAGGGGCTGACGCCTGCCCGGTGCTGGAAGGTTAAGAGGAGAGGTTAGCGCAAGCGAAGCTTTGAATTGAAGCCCCAGTAAACGGCGGCCGTAACTATAACGGTCCTAAGGTAGCGAAATTCCTTGTCGGGTAAGTTCCGACCCGCACGAAAGGCGTAACGATCTGGGCACTGTCTCAACGAGAGACTCGGTGAAATTATAATATGCGTGAAGATGCGCATTACCCGCGACAGGACGGAAAGACCCCGTGGAGCTTTACTGTAGCCTGATATTGAATTCCGGTGCAGCCTGTACAGGATAGGTAGGAGCCTAAGAGACCGGAGCGCTAGCTTCGGAGGAGGCAATGGTGGGATACTACCCTGGCTGTATTGGACTTCTAACCCTTGCCCGTGATCCGGGCAGGAGACAGTGTCAGGCGGACAGTTTGACTGGGGCGGTCGCCTCCTAAAGAGTAACGGAGGCGCCCAAAGGTTCCCTCAGAATGGTCGGACATCATTCGTAGAGTGCAAAGGCATAAGGGAGCTTGACTGCGAGACCTACAAGTCGAGCAGGGTCGAAAGACGGGCTTAGTGATCCGGTGGTTCCGCATGGAAGGGCCATCGCTCAACGGATAAAAGCTACCCCGGGGATAACAGGCTTATCTCCCCCAAGAGTCCACATCGACGGGGAGGTTTGGCACCTCGATGTCGGCTCATCGCATCCTGGGGCTGTAGTCGGTCCCAAGGGTTGGGCTGTTCGCCCATTAAAGCGGTACGCGAGCTGGGTTCAGAACGTCGTGAGACAGTTCGGTCCCTATCCGTCGCGGGCGCAGGAAATTTGAGAGGAGCTGTCCTTAGTACGAGAGGACCGGGATGGACACACCTCTGGTGTACCAGTTGTCTTGCCAAAGGCATCGCTGGGTAGCTATGTGTGGACGGGATAAATGCTGAAAGCATCTAAGCATGAAGCCCCCCTCGAGATGAGATTTCCCATTACGCAAGTAAGTAAGATCCCTCAAAGATGATGAGGTGGATAGGTCTGGTGTGGAAGCATGGCGACATGTGGAGCTGACAGATACTAATAGATCGAGGACTTTCCCAAATATAAGTTAGAGAGCCGTAAGGCTGTCTTGAATTCAATGTTGGTTTTATCCAGTTTTGAGCGAACAAGCTCAATTTGTCTGGTAATGATGGCGAAGAGGTCACACCCGTTCCCATACCGAACACGGAAGTTAAGTTCTTCAGCGCCGATGGTAGTAGGGGGCTTCCCCCTGTGAGAGTAGGACGTTGCCAGGCAATTGAAAAAGCGAGTTAAGGAATTTATTCCTTAACTCGCTTTTTTGTATATACTTTTACGATAAACTGGATGGAACCTGTTTTTAAGGGGAAACTCCCTGTAGCTGCTTTGCGTTAGGGAATTAAGCGATGTCAGGTGCTCCACATATTTAAAGGGATTAAAGTTATACTCAGGATGCGTGGTTTATGATTGAGAAATAAGGATTTATGATTACGTTTCGACTAATTTCATCAAGGTACTCTTGTTAAATAGTTTTCTCGCACGTTAGTTGTAAAGGCAGAGAATGGATGTACTTTGAATTTAGGACTTCCTTTTTGCGCTGAAGGTCGGTTTCCATTATGGTTAAGAGACTAATCTAAAAGGAGATGGCACAAATGGGATCCATTTATGACTTTACTGTACAGAAACCTGACGGTACTGACCAATCCTTATCGGCGTTTGAAGGAAAGCCGTTGTTGATTGTTAATACAGCGAGCAAGTGTGGCTTTGTGAAACAGTTTGATGAATTGCAAGAGGTCTACGAGACGTACAAGGATCAAGGACTTACTGTGCTGGGGTTCCCTTCGGATAACTTTAACAATCAAGAGTTTGATAGTAGTGGTGAGGCTGAGGAGTTTTGCAGAATGAACTTTGGTGTGTCTTTCCCGGTGTTCGCAAAAGTAGATGTCAAAGGAGATAGCGCGGAGCCGTTATTTCAATTTCTTTCGTCTGAGAAGAAGGGAATGTTAACAGAGGGCATTAAATGGAACTTTACGAAGTTTCTCGTGGACCGTGATGGGAACGTAGTGGATCGCTTTGCTCCTCAAACTGGACCTCTTAAAATGAAAGATGCAATTGAAAAGTTGATATAACTGAAAAGGGCTAATACTTTTACTTATTCTTGCTTCCTTGACACACCATACTACCGCTGATAACCTATTATCTAATATTTAACCGAAACTATAAGGGGGCATCAGGCATGTGGGAAACTAAGTTTGCACGTGAAGGGTTAACGTTTGATGATGTATTGTTGATACCAGGAGCGTCTGAAGTATTGCCGAAGGATGTTTCAATGTCGATTCAGCTGACAAAGAAAATTACGTTGAATGTTCCATTGATAAGTGCAGGAATGGATACTGTCACAGAGTCTAAAATGGCGATTGCTATGGCGCGTCAAGGCGGCCTCGGAGTCATCCATAAAAACATGAGCATTGAAGAACAAGCCGAGGAAGTTGTAACGGTAAAACGTTCTGAGAATGGTGTCATTACGAATCCATTCTTCCTGACTCCTGAACATCAAGTTTTCGATGCAGAGCATCTAATGGGCAAATACCGTATTTCCGGCGTTCCAATTGTCGATACGCTTGAGAATCGAAAGTTAGTGGGTATTATTACAAACCGCGATCTCCGATTCATCCAAGACTACTCGTTAACAATTAATGATGTAATGACGAAGGAAGAGCTCGTTACTGCCTCTGTAGGAACAACTCTTGAAGATGCTGAAAAGATTTTACAGCGATATAAAATTGAGAAGTTACCGATTGTTGATGCAGACGGAACATTACGTGGGTTGATCACAATTAAAGATATTGAAAAAGTGATTGAATTCCCGAAAGCTGCGAAAGATCATCACGGTCGTCTTCTCGTCGGTGCTGCAGTTGGAGTTACGTCGGATACAATGGTTCGCGTTGAAAAACTCGTGGAATCTGAAGTTGATGTGATTGTTATTGATACAGCACACGGTCACTCTAAAGGCGTTCTTGAGATGGTCAAGAAGATTCGGGAAACGTATCCTGAACTTGATATCATTGCAGGAAATGTTGCTACTGCAGCCGGCACACAAGCTTTGTATGAAGCAGGAGCCAATGTTGTGAAAGTTGGGATTGGTCCAGGTTCTATCTGTACAACTCGAATTGTTGCAGGTGTTGGTGTTCCGCAAATTACAGCAGTCTATGATTGTGCTGCAGAAGCACGCAAACAAGGCAAGACGATTATTGCGGATGGAGGCATCAAGTTCTCCGGGGATATCGTTAAAGCACTTGCTGCGGGTGGACATGCGGTTATGCTCGGTAGCCTACTTGCAGGAACAACTGAAAGTCCTGGAGATACCGAAATTTTCCAAGGCCGTCGTTTTAAAGTATATCGTGGAATGGGATCGGTATCGTCAATGGAACGTGGTTCAAAAGACCGTTACTTCCAAGAAGATGCGAAGAAGTTAGTTCCCGAAGGTATTGAAGGACGTATGCCTTACAAAGGTTCTCTAGCAGATACGATTCACCAACTAGTTGGTGGAATTCGTGCAGGCATGGGGTATTGCGGAACGAGAGACTTGGAAACATTACGTGAAGAGGCTCAGTTCATCCGTATGACGGGTGCTGGTCTACGCGAAAGTCATCCGCACCAAGTACAGATTACTAAGGAAGCACCGAACTATACGATCTCTTAACCACTCGTAGGTAAGGAACTTCAGCACCTTTCTAAACGTCTCAGTATGGGCGGAAAGGTGCTTTTTTATATTTTATATCCAAGACTCCCTTTAGGTATGATAAACTATTGTAGTAAATCGCAGTGACGGAGGTAGTAATGTGAAGAAGATGAAAAACAGATGGCTGTCTGTGCTATGCTCGGCAGTTTTGCTGGTAACAGTGTTTGGTGCAACCCCCGCGCAGGCGGAATCGTCCCTTGGCCTCCACGTGGATGGCGCAATTCTAATTGACGCGGATAGTGGAAAAATTTTGTACGAACAAAATGCAGATGCCCCACTTGGCATAGCCAGTATGTCGAAAATGATGGTGGAGTACCTTCTATTCGAAGCAATCGATGAAGGTAAAATTTCATGGGATCAGCAATACAAAGTGACGGACTATACATATGCTGTGTCACAGGACCGGAACTTGAGTAATGTACCGCTACGAAGAGACGGTTCGTATTCCATAAAAGAACTTTATGAAGCGTTGGCTATTTACTCGGCAAATGCAGCAACCATTGCGATTGCAGAGACAATTGCAGGAACTGAAACAGAATTCGTAAAAATTATGAATGAAAAAGCAAAAGAACTTGGTTTGAAAGATTATAAATTCGTAAACTCTACAGGATTAAATAACGCAAATCTTCACGGCATGCATCCGCAAGGAACAGGCCCCAATGATGAGAACGTTATGCCTGCAAAGTCTGTAGCGAAACTTGCGTATTCGTTAATCACGGATTACCCTCAAGTTCTTGATACGACTAAGATTAAGTCAAAAATATTCCGTGAGGGTACGGATGACGCAACGAAGATGGATAACTGGAACTTCATGTTACCCGGTTTTGTTTATGAGTATGAAGGTGTCGATGGTCTTAAGACTGGAACGACTGACTTTGCAGGACATTGTTTTACTGGAACAGCGATGCGTGACGGTAAGCGTGTAATTGCAGTTGTGATGAAAGCCGTGGATGCTAAAGGACAAGGTTCTTACAAAGCTCGTTTCGATGCAACACGCGCCCTATTCGATTTTGGGTTCTCACAATTCTCTGAAGTGGAGTTTGTACCTAAAGGCTACCAGTTTAAGGACAAAAAGACATTGAATGTCTTGAAAGGTAAAGAAAAAGACGTTGCCATTCAAGTCAAAGAACCGATTAAGATGCTTGTGAAGACAAGTGAAAAAGATCAGTACACACCAAAGCTTGTCATCGATAAGAAGAAATTGAAAGATGGCTCACTTGAAGCACCTGTTAAAAAGGATGCTGTGGTTGGGCACGTAGAGCTTGTGAAAAAAGACGGCTCTGAAGATTATGGATTCATCAACGAGAAAAATGTTCAAACAGAAGTTGTAACAAAAGAAGCTGTTGAAAAAGCAGGTTGGTTCTCCCTTGCTATGGGTGGCATCGGTCACTTCTTCTCAGGACTTTGGGATAGTGGGACAGGCTTTGTCAAAGGCTTGTTCAATTAAATGAAAAACGGAGCAGACGCTTATGCGCGCTGTTCCGTTTTTTGTATGTTCCAAGCAGTCATCAGTGTTTCTATTCCCTGTTCGATTTGCATTTCGCTAAGTCCACCAAAGCCGAGTAGAAAGGAAGGGAAGCCTTGAGCCTGTCCTGACTTATAATCTTGTAAGCTGTATACTCGGATGCCCGATTGAAGTGCATGGTCTGCAAGTATAGATTCCGTCTGCTCGGAACGCACTGTGATGATGATGTGCATACCCGCTTCGTCTCCAGAATAGGTAATCATCGGTTCGTATGGGGTAAGACAGTCTGTCAGTACTTGTAGTTTCTTTTTATACACTTTACGCATCCGATTTAGATGTCTTGAAAACTGACCTTCTGCCATAAATCTCGCAAGCATATGCTGATCAAGTCTTGGAACGGTGGAGGCGTATTGGATAAATGCTCCTTTATAACGTTCCAGAAGCGCTTTTGGCAGAACCATGTAGGCAATTCGAAGTGACGGCATGAGCGATTTAGAGAATGTACTTAAGTAAATGACGTTTTCTCCAAGGTCCATTCCTTGTAACGATGGAATTGGACGCCCCGCATACCGAAATTCACCGTCATAGTCATCTTCAATGATAATGTGATCGGGATTGGAAGAAGCCCAGTTCAACAAGGCGGCTCTACGTGGCGCTGAGAGCACGGTGCCTGTCGGGAACTGGTGGGAAGGTGTTACATATGCAACTGTTGCAGAAGAGCGTTGCAAGGTGTCTACGTCCATTCCATCAGGATCTACTGGTATGGGAATGGCGGACCGCAAGTGATGGTCGAATACATGATGAGTCAGCGGATATCCTGGATCCTCCACAGCATAGATTGCTTCGTTGCCGAGAATGCGAATGATCAAAGGGATAAGCTGTTCAGTTCCTGAACCGACGATGACTTGTTCAGGCGTGCACACGACGCCTCGTGAATGGTACAAATACATCGAGATTTCATGGCGTAATTCTACATCACCATGAGGATCACCGAGTTGGAGGAGGTGGGAAGCGTGTTCATCAATAACATCTTTTGCAACCTTCCTCCATTTAGAGAATGGAAATAATTCAGGATCTACCATACCTGGTGAAAAATCAATAGCTGCTTTTGGACGTACGTATATTGGAACTTCAGTTGTTTCAGTAGGCTCAGTATAGGCAAGTTCCTCAATCGCTTGAACGTAATAGCCACTGCGCGGTATTGAAGTAATATAGCCCTCTGCGACAAGTTGACCGTAAGCGAGTTCTATTGTTGTTTGACTGACTGCGAGAAATTCACTCAACTTCCGTTTCGATGGTAGCTTTTTACCGACGGGTATCCGCTGATTTGCGATATCCCGTTTCATTTGACGATAAATCTGTTCATAAATAGGGATTGAATGGGTTTTATCCAGTACGAGTAACCATTCTTCCATCGGCAGCCTCCACTCTGACCTTGTGATTTTTTCGATGAAGTGAAAATAGAAAAGGTCATACTTAAAGTATACCGTACATAGAGAAAAGGGAAAGTGGAAGCGTGTTCACTTCCACACCTTAGCTTGCCAAACGCTAAGCCGTATAGTAAAGTTAAAGTAATTTCATACGTAAGACGATGAAGGGAAGTAGTAACAGACTTGTTTTTCTAAAGAGAGCCGACGGGTGGTGTGAGTCGGTGGAAACAACTGTGAATCCATCCTAGAGAAGCCAAGCTGAACGTAGAGTAGGTTTGTGCCGGTACTGGAGCCGTTATCTCCTGTAGAGTGAATCAGCTGTAGGCTGATTAAGCTGGGTGGTACCGCGGGTAGTTCTCGTCCCTATTGATAGGGGATGGAGGGCTTTTTTTGTGCCTGGATTTCTAAAATCGTTTTACTATATTGAGGAGGAATCGTAATGTTAGACAGAAAAGTGTTACGTACAGATTTTGAAGGTGTAAAAGAAAAGCTTGCGATGCGTGGAGAGGATATCTCTGAGCTTGACAAGTTCCCAGCGCTAGATGACAAACGTCGAGAACTATTGGCGAAAGTTGAAGTGCTTAAAGCAGAACGTAACGAAGTATCTCAAAAAGTGGCGGAGATGAAGCGCAACAAAGAAGATGCGGACGAGCTTGTTTTGAAAATGAGAAAAGTTGGAGAAGACATTAAGGCGTACGACACAGAACTAAACGAAATCGAAGAGCAATTGGATTATGTACTTATGCGCATCCCGAATATCCCGCACGAAAGTGTACCAATAGGAGATAGCGAAGACGATAACGTGGAAGTCAACAAATGGGGAGAAACACCTGAGTTTACGTTTGAACCGAAGCCGCACTGGGAAATCGGTACAGACTTGAAACTCATGGACTTCGAACGAGCGGCGAAAGTAACTGGTAGTCGTTTCGTATTTTACCGCGGCATGGGCGCACGTCTAGAGCGTGCACTTATTAACTTCATGATGGATCTCCATCAGGATGAGCATGGATACGAAGAAATGCTTCCGCCATACCTTGTGAACCGTGCGAGTTTAACGGGTACTGGCCAATTGCCGAAGTTCGAAGAGGATGCTTTCCTCGTTGAAAAAGAAGATTACTTCATGATCCCGACATCTGAAGTACCTGTTACAAACTTCTATCGAGATGAAATTTTGAACGCTGACATGCTACCCAAAGCATTTGCAGCCTATAGCACTAACTTCCGCTCTGAAGCAGGTTCAGCGGGTCGCGACACACGTGGGTTAATCCGCCAGCATCAGTTCAACAAAGTGGAACTTGTGCGCTTCGTGAAACCTGAGGATTCGTATGACGAGTTGGAAAAACTGACTGGACATGCAGAAAGAGTATTACAGTTGCTTGAGCTGCCTTACCGTAAGTTGAAAATGTGTACTGCTGATCTTGGATTCACAGCTGCGAAGAAGTATGACTTGGAAGTATGGATTCCTGCACAAAATGCGTACCGTGAAATCTCTTCTTGTTCAAACTTCGAAGATTTCCAAGCGCGTCGTGCCAACATTCGCTTCCGTCGTGAAGCAAAAGGGAAGCCGGAGTACGTGCACACATTGAATGGTAGTGGTCTTGCGATTGGTCGTACTGTTGCTGCATTGCTTGAAAACAATCAGCAAGAAGACGGTTCTGTATTGATCCCTGAAGTCTTGCGTCCTTATAT
The DNA here is from genome assembly GCF_050858885.1 of Sporosarcina sp. A2. Lineage (GTDB taxonomy): Bacteria > Bacillota > Bacilli > Bacillales_A > Planococcaceae > Sporosarcina. Next base: position 3,097,637 of record NZ_CP193898.1, read on the forward strand.
GGGTGGAAAAGAGTACATCACAGCAACTGAATAAAAGGGAATGTAAAAAGCGACATCGGAAGTTATTCTGCTTCCGGCGTCGCTTCTTTTTTTGCACGTTTCTTCTTTTCCCGTAATGCGCGGAAGAAGTTTGTTAGGAGTGCGCCACATTGTTCACCTAATACGTCATCGCGGACCTCACATTCGTGATTGAACCGTTCGTCGTTCAATAATCGATAGAGTGAATCGACACACCCTGCCTTTCCGTCTCGAGCCCCGTAGACGACAGTCGGAATTCTTGATTGTAAAATAGCTCCCGCACACATCGGACATGGTTCAAGCGTTACGTAGAGAGTCGTCTCTTCAAGCCGCCAGCTGCCAATTACAGCACACGCATCTTGAATCGCAGAAATCTCCGCATGGGTGACCGCATTTTGCGTAGTTTCCCGCAGATTATGTGCACGAGCAATCACTTCACCTCGATGGACAATCACAGCACCAATCGGAACTTCCCCAAGAACTTCTGCTTTCTTCGCCTCTGCTATTGCCAACTCCATGAAATGCTGATCTTGTTCGTTCAAATTCATACTCATCGCTCCTTATCCACAGTGTAGCACGCTTTCTAACAGAATGTTCCACGTGGAAAAAATGTCACAACTAAAGAGGGTTTCCTATGATAAACTAAAGGGACGACATTAAGTGAAAGACAGGAGCGTTGGTCATGACCATTCCATTCATTTCAGTAGAAGGACCGATCGGGGTAGGGAAATCCACGTTGTCGAAGTCGATTTCTGACACCCGCCAATTTCATTTACTGATGGAAATCGTGGATGAAAATCCGTTTCTTAATAAATTTTACGACGACATTGAAGAGTGGAGCTTTCAAACTGAAATGTTCTTCCTCTGTAACCGATATAAACAGCTCGGTGATATTCAAAAGCATTATTTAGCCAAAGACAAGCCTGTCGTTGCGGACTATCATATTTTCAAAAACCTAATCTTTGCACAACGCAGTCTTTCTGAAAGCGACTATGTAAAATACGAGCAAATCTACAACATACTGACCGCTGGGATGCCCGTCCCGAACGTCATTGTCTACTTACACGCAAGCTTAGACACACTCATGAAACGAATCGCAATGCGTGGTCGTGATTATGAGCGAGGCATGGATCCGAAATACTTGCGTCAGCTGTCTGAAGACTACGATACATTCATCGATCGCTTTGAACGTATGCATCCAGAAATTCCAGTCTTACGTTTCAACGGAGATGAGCTCGACTTCGTTGCGAACACACGGGACCGCCAATATATCCTTGACGCAGTCGATGCCGTCATCCAGAAAGAGGTCATTTAAATGAACTTACGTGAAAAATACGGAATTCCACAAAATGCGGTCATTACAATCGCGGGAACAGTAGGAGTCGGGAAATCGACGATGACGACTGCACTTGCTGAAGCACTAGGATTCCGCACATCTTTTGAGAATGTGGACCAAAACCCTTACTTGGATAAATTCTACGAAGACTTCAAGAAATGGAGTTTCCATTTGCAGATTTACTTCCTTGCAGAACGTTTCAAAGAACAGAAGCGTATCTTCGAATACGGTGGTGGGTTCATCCAGGATCGTTCTATCTATGAAGATACAGGCATCTTTGCGCGTATGCATATGGAAGAAGGAACGATGGATCCCGTCGATTACGAGACATACACGAACTTGTTCGATGCAATGGTCATGACGCCTTACTTCCCGCATCCAAATTTGCTAATCTATTTAGAAGGACCACTGGATTGTATTATTGATCGCATCCATGAGCGCGGCCGCGAGATGGAGCAAGAGACGCCAATTACGTATTGGGAAGAAATGCACGCCCGCTATGAAAAGTGGATTGACTCATTTACTGCGTGTCCAGTACTTCGCCTTGATATTAATGACTATGATTTACTGACAAATGCGCATGAAGTGGAACTAATAGTCGAAAAGATTGGCAGCATCTTGACGCAAACGGAACCCCTTCGTCACTAATGAATTCTTTGACCTTTTCTAACAGTGAAAAACTGTCAGGAAAGGTTTTTTTCATTCTTTACCGAATGAAGGAATAGAGTAACCCTATACGTAATTAGGCATGATTGACGCAAGGAAAATGATTCAAGTATAGTGAACTTTATAGAAAAATCCAATTTGAAGGAGCGGATCCTGATGACTGCAAGTGAAAAGGCGACGAAAGCGTATGCGATAGAATTGGAAGGACGATATGCGGGTACAAGCCGTCGTAACGAATTTTACATACAAGAAGACATCATTTACTTTGACGGAAACTCTCTTGGACTTCTATCAAAACGTGCAGAAGCTTCTGTACACGCAATGATGGATTCTTGGAAGACACATGGTATTGATGGCTGGATGCAAGGGGAGTGTCCATGGTTTCAACTATCAGAAGAACTAGGAGCATCGATGGCACCCTTAATTGGAGCAAAACCTGAAGAAGTTATTGTCACGGGATCCACAACTTCAAATCTTCATCAGCTCCTTGCAACATTTTTTAAACCGGAAAACGGTAGGACGAAAATTCTGGCAGACGAATTGAACTTCCCGACGGACATCTATGCGATCCAAAGTCAGTTGCAGTTGCATGGACTGAATCCTGCCGATCATCTGATACAAGTGAAAAGTCGTGATGGACAAACGCTTCATACTGAAGACATTGTCGAGGCAATGACAGATGATGTTGCTATCGTGATTTTGTCGGGTGTCCTCTATCGTAGCGGACAAGTGCTCAATATGGAGAAAGTGACAGAAGCGGCTCATGCACGTGGAATCTTAGTTGGCTATGATTTGTGTCACTCAATAGGAGCGATTCCTCATGCACTGGACGCGTGGAATGCAGACTTCGCATTTTGGTGTAATTACAAACACTTGAATGGCGGACCAGGTGCAACCGGGGGCATCTACATGAACGAAAAGCATTTTGGTACGCAACCTGGGCTTGCGGGCTGGTTCGGTTCTGCAAAAGACCGTCAGTTCGATATGTCACATACATTTACGCCTGCTGAAGGTGCAGGATTTCTTCAGATGGGGACGCCACACTTATTGAGTTCTGCACCTCTGATTGGTGCACTTGAACTGATGAACGAAGTCGGCATAGAGGCAATCCGTGAACGCTCACTTGCTTTGACGGGGTACTTGCAGGAACTGATTGAAACGGAACTCGCAGAATACGGGTTCACGGTAACCAGTCCGAAAAACGACGAGGATCGCGGAGGGCATGTATTTGCTGTTCATAAAGAAGCAGCTCGTATTTGTAAGGCGCTGAAAGCGAACGGTATCATTCCAGACTTCCGCACGCCGAATGGAATAAGACTCGCACCGGTCGCACTCTATAACACATTTGAGGAAGTGCTCGAAACCGTCACTATTTTAAAGCGAATTATGGATGAAGAGCAATATAAGCAATTTGAAAACAAAAGGGAAGTTGTCGCGTAACTAACAAAGAGGGGGATTTTTTATGAAAAAGGGGATCTCAGATTTGAATTTGGATCAGGAGAACATTCACACCGATTTTAAAAAGGACATGACCTACGGGGAATACTTAAGATTGGATCAGATATTATCGAGTCAAGAACGATTGTCAGGACATCACGATGAAATGCTATTTATTATCATCCATCAAGTAAGTGAACTTTGGATGAAACTAGCATTGCACGAACTTACTGCAGCCATCGACGCAATTGACGCTGGAGAGATGCAATCTGCATTCAAAAGGCTAGCACGTGTTACAAAGATCCAATCACAAATCATACAGGCGTGGGACGTATTATCGACGATGACACCGGCTGAATACTTAGAGTTCCGCGATTCGCTCGGCAAGGCCTCTGGGTTCCAGTCGTATCAGTACCGTCTGATTGAATTTGCGCTTGGCTACAAGTCCTCGCATATTTTAAAGATTTATGAAAAGGACGCTGAAGTACATGCGATGCTGCAAGAGGCGTTGAACCTACCGAGCATCTATGACGTCACGATTCGTGCGCTTTCAAAGGCTGGCTTTGCCATCAATCCTGAATTGCTCGAGCGCGATTTCAGTGTGACGTATGCAGGGGATCCGAGCGTTGAAGCCGCGTGGGAAGCTGTTTATCGCAATGTTGATCAGTATTGGGATTTGTATCAGTTAGCTGAAAAGCTTATCGACGTCGAGGACTGGCTGCAGCAGTGGCGGTTCCGTCATATGAAAACCGTTGAACGGATTATTGGATTCAAAACGGGAACGGGTGGTTCGTCAGGTGTGAACTACTTGCGCCACGTGCTCGACCATCGGTTCTTCCCGGAACTATGGGATTTACGGACAAAGTTGTAAGAATAATAGAGAGATGAAAAGGGGGAGTAGTATGGAGGAGAAGGGACGAACGGAACAATGGTCCTCTAAGTTAGGATTCATCTTATCATCTGCGGGAGCTGCAATTGGACTCGGTGCCATCTGGAAATTTCCATATGTGACGGGGACTAGTGGAGGTGGCGCATTCTTTTTGCTGTTCATCGTGTTCACTTTAGTAATCGGCTTACCGATGCTACTTTCTGAATTCATCATTGGTCGCGGTACCGGTAGGGAGGCGATCAGTGCGTATAAAAAGTTAGCTCCAGATAGTTTATGGGTATGGATCGGTCGACTCGGTGTACTAGGGTGCTTTTTACTTCTATCCTTTTACAGCGTTGTTGGCGGTTGGGTACTCGTCTATAGCGGACTTGCAATACCGGGGAATGTCATCGGAGATGGAACAAACTATGGGGAGTTATTCGGCTCAGTTATCGGTTCTGTTTGGATTACACTGCTTGGATTACTAGTATTTACAGTCATTAACGTACTCGTCATTTCGTCAGGAATTCAAAACGGAATTGAACGTGCTAACAAATATATGATGCCGTTGTTATTCGTCTTTTTCATTGTCCTTGTTGTGCGCTCTTTGACGCTAGATGGTGCGATGGAAGGCGTGAAGTTTTTCTTAGCGCCGGACTTTTCTAAAATAACGGGTCAGTCGATTCTCTATGCTCTCGGACAGTCGTTCTTTTCACTTGCGGTAGGGTTTTCGTGTATGGTGACGTACAGTTCGTATTTGAAAAAAGACGTCAGTTTACGATCATCAGCCGGGTCGGTTGTTGGGATGAACATCTTTGTGTCACTTCTCGCAGGACTTGCAATTTTCCCAGTGGTCTTTGCATTCGGGCTAGCGCCTGACGAAGGGCCGGGATTATTGTTCATGGTGTTACCTGAAGTATTTGGTCAAATGCCATTCGGCGAACTATTTTTAGCACTGTTCTTACTGCTGTTCTTATTTGCGACATTGACATCTTCGTTCAGTTTGTACGAAATTATAGTTGCTGCAATTACGGCAAATGGAAAGCATACGAGGAAGACTGTTGCTTGGCTTACGGGACTTATCGTTTTTGTAGCTGCAATTCCATCTGCCATGTCGTCTAGTTTGCTGGAATCCTTTACGATTAATGGGAAAAATATTTTCGATAATACAGACTATCTTGTCAGTAATATATTCTTGCCTCTTGGCAACTTGCTAATTGCGATTTTCATCATTCACAAAATGGATCGTGAACTAGTAAAACAGGAATTTAACTTAAGTACAAAAGATTCTCCAGGACTATTCCGAGTATGGATTGTCTTAATGACTGTAGTTGTACCCGTGACAATTGTAGCTGTATTTTTAAATAATCTTTGATCCGTCTAACTTGAAAGGATGATGGCCATGAAAAAGTTAACACAGTGGATTGATATCACCCAGCCGCTCAGCAATTCGATTGCGGAATGGCCAGGGGATACATCGTTCAATTATGAACTCACGTTTACGAAAGAACAGACGGGTTCTGTCAATATCGGTCAAGTATCGATGAGCGTTCATACCGGAACGCATATCGATGCACCGTTCCATTATGATAATGAAGGCAAGCGTGTGCATGAACTGGATTTGTCCTTGTATATTGGGCCTGCTATGGTCGTGGATGTAATGGGGCAACCGGAAATTGGTCGTGCAGAACTCGAAGGGTTCGATTTTAAAGATGTAGAGCGACTCCTCCTTAAAACAGGCGGACATCCTGATCCGAATACGTTCCCGGATAGCTATCCCGTGTTAAAGTCGGACATCGGTCCATTTTTAAAGGAACGTGGAATCCGCTTAATTGGGGTAGATGTGCCTTCCGTGGATTCAGTAGACAGCAAAACAATGGATGCACATCATTCGCTTTATGAGAACGGTGTAAACATTTTAGAGAACACGGTGCTATCAAATGTGGCGCCTGGCGTGTATGAGCTGATCGCACTTCCACTAGCATTAGAAGGTTCAGATGGAAGTCCCGTACGCGCAGTGTTGCGTTCGTTGTAAGGATAATAGTATAAAAGAGCTGCATAAAAGGGTAACTCCTTTATGTAGCTCTTTTTGAATAGAGTTGTAGCAACTATAGGTGAACCAAGTAATCATCAAATATAAGTGAATTGTGTTTTAGTGTGAGCAATACAATTGCCTATCGCAGGTGTAAAGGATTTCATGATTTGGGTAGAGTGAAATTTCAAATAATTCGAGACAACTTAGTTGGAAATTTGATACAATAAAATTGAACTAATGAATTCGAATATACCGGAAACGGGCCATTAACTGCAAAAACTTGGAGGAGATGATTGTACTATGAATCGTATTAATCTCATTGGATTAGGTGTAAGGGATATAGCAAAATCACTAAAATTCTATCGTGATATTGGTTTTGAGGCATCGGTCACTGGAGACGAAGAACAGCCTACCATTGTGTTCTTTAATAATGAAGGGTCAAAACTAGAGCTATTTCCACTTGAAGAATTAGCAAAAGATATTAACGAAGAGAATCCTCCTGAATTATCAAAAGGTGGTTTTTCAGGTATTACACTTGCGTATAACGCAAAATCTGAAGCAGAAGTTAATGATATTTTTCAAATGGTTAAAAGTGTCGGTGCTGAAGTCGTTAAAGAGGCACAAGCACTTTCGTGGGGAGGATATGGCGGTTATTTCATTGATCCTGACGGTTATTATTGGGAAGTCGCATACGGTGCTGTTTGGGAATTTGATGAATCGAATATGTTAATCATTTAACAGAGATTGGTAACGAAATGTACTTTTTCAGTAAATTGGTATGATGAATAAACGAATCCTCAGCTTCAATGGTGCCAAGTTACCGACTTACTAATCTTTCATACTAATATACGAGGAGATTTTGAAATGGAAAATGCATTGTATATTAGAACTGAGGCTTCTCACTCATTAAATTTTTTGGTTTATATCCAAAATCTGTACTTAAATCAAAGCCTGAGTAGAGATGACTTGAAATTCCCACATATACCTACAAAATGTGTGTTTCGAAAAGATTTCGACGTGTGTTTTAACGGGTTATGGGATGAAGTCTCGAAGAAAATTTGGGAAGATCCTCTATACGATTTGAAATTATTTGCAGAAGAAAAAACATTTTATCAAGGGTTGTTTATTGATAATGAGGCAACTTTATATGAATTTAGAGAAATATATCAATCATTTCTAGTTTGGTGGAGCAGCATTGCTGGGCATTTTTCAATAGAAAGATCTATTGATGAAAAAGTACAAGAAACATATGCAGAACTAACCAACTTGCTTAATAAAAAAGGCATTAACCCTCGAAAGGAATTATTTATCAGTTTAATTTATGATGAATGCTTACTAGCAGATTTTGAACCGTATTCTTATTTCACAATTCTTTCTACGAGAGATTTTTTTATGCATTGTAAAGAGTTAATCTCGAAATTAGAGACAAGCATTTATTAAAATAATGGGTGCAATTCTTGAAGAAGAATTGCGCCTTTTTTTCAGTAATAGGGCCATTTTGGAGAGAAAAGATGAATAGGGGGGATTATTTATGATTATGTTTGTGTTTATCAATTTCTATCTAATGCCTATCTTCGCAATAGTTTTTTCTTTAAACCTTGTAGGGGTAATCAAGAAAGTAAAGAAAGATGAGTCCACCGCAACTAATACATTTTGGTTAACATCATCTTTTGCTTTAATAGTTTGGAGTATTGCAGTAACGGCAGGTGCAGGTTTATAAGAGTTTCCCTTGGTTAGCTGTTAGCATTATTTTTCAAACAATCTGGTGCAATTCTGAAACAAGGATCTGCAGATTTTCAGTAATAGGGGCAAATAAAAAGGATGAAGTCATAGAGCTTGCTAACTTCTTGGCTAAATATAAACCAACTAAAATTGCATTAGTATGGGAAAAGGAAGGATAAAACAAATTCAATGATGAATATTGAAATTTTAATGGTAATTACGAAATAGATGAAATTCAACAGATAAGTTTTAGATTAGCTCAAAATCTACGACACGATAAATTATATGTTGTCAATTGGAAGAGTCAGCTAAACCAAGAAGATATGACACCGCTTAATCAGGAGATTCAAACTCTTATCCTGATGTATTGAAAGTAATGGAGGATACGATTAGTGGTGCACTATTAATTTATTCAGATTCTTTAGTAACTGATTCTTATAGAAAGTTAAATGATATAGAATCAATAAATGAGTTAGAAAAGATGTGCTTATAACAAGTACACTTCTAAAGTAAAAAGATTTACTTCAGTAAAACAAGGTATACTATATTTGTTGAACAGATTCTATTTAAGGACAAGAAAAGTAGGTGAATAAATTGGGGAAATATCAATTAGATTACAAAGGTATGAAGGCTGTGTCAAAGTATTATGAAAAACTCAAGCCTGCAAAATTTGATAAAAAGCAGCAACTTGAAAAAATTCGTACGGAGTATTTGGAAAAAAAGCAAAAACAAACAGATAAATCGTCTGAATGAAAAAGGGATTATATGTGAACATGCTGTTTTCAAGTTATTTTTAACTTTGTGCATAATAGTAAGGGTTTTATCGGTTTGGGGTATTACAAAAATACAAATAGTGAAATTTCGACCTACAATCTGAGACAATGATTGAATAAAGGGTTGTTCTTCAATCGGTCCAAATCATTTAATAATAACTTCTAGTAGGTAAGAGACTTCTAATTCAAATAAGAATTGGCGGTCTCTTACGTGCTTCATATTGTTTGTTTTATCACACAGCTGAACTTGTTACACCTATTGAAGGTAATAGAATTGCATGCATTTGCAACATACAGTTTAGACATTACTGGAAATTATATTAGAGTTAATTCGTGTACAAGCAACTGATTTTAATTTGTAAGTTAGACAAATTATCAAGGGAATTATTAAGAAAATATTTACCATAAGATGGTTCTTATTTCAATAAAAAGTGAGGATAACCCATGAACATTTTGTATAAATTAATGTCTTCAGTAAGCTTTGAAGAAGCGCATGTCCTGTTTAATCGTGGATTTGAAGGCTATTTAGTGCCAATGAATTTACCTTTTGATACATTCATAAGTCGATTTGGTAATGATGGATTATCTCCAGCATTATCTATCGTTGCATATGATGGGACAGTTCCAATCGGCTTTGTGCTCCAAGGAATTAGAGAAGTGGATGGTCAAAAGATTTCTTGGAATGGTGGAACAGGTATTATTCCAGAATACAGGGGGAGGAAATTAGGTTATTCCTTGATAGATCAAGCGGAAAAACTCTTAAAGGAACTTAATGTTTCTGTAGCAACTTTAGAGGCGCTTTCTGAAAATAAGGTAGCTATATCTTTATATGAAAGTTGTGGTTACAAAGTAGAGGATGATCTACTCTTTTTACGTTCAAATGAAATCTTAGATAGTAAGTTACCGATTCTTGAAGGTTATGAAATTATAAGAATTCCGGCTACCCAATCTATTGGATCAAATTTATTTTCAACTATCGTCCCTTGGCAAACGGATGCTAGTAACACGCCAAAACTAGGTGGAGAAGCTGTGATGATTTCAAAGAATGGAGAGGTGCAGGCTGCTTGTCTTATTCGAAAAAAATGTGTGTTTGGAAATAAGACGGAAAGCATTACTTTATTTCAGGTGAAGGAAAATGGGAATGAAGATGCTCTAAACAAACTCCTTGCTTACGCATTAGAATATGACCAATCTATCAATCGTACAACTTATAACTTCTTAAAAGGAAATGGTTGTGTAGTTTCATCTTTACTGGAAAGCGGTTTTGAAAATACCTCAATATCACAAGTTTTCATGACGAAAACTTTCTGAAATATCCGGTTAATCGTCCGAAAGAGTGTATGGACTAGTTGCGTTTTAATTCGTTGCACTCCTGGGCAAGATACAACTCGGACACTATTCTAATTTGCGTTAGAGTTATTTCGTGCACCGGTAGCTACTTTTATTTAATTATGAAATCACCTTAAACATTCACGTTAATTTCTCATGAGAGACCATTCACTTAAACGAAGTCTGATAATCCACTTAATGGTTTGATATAACATAGTAGATATATTAAAATCGTGAGTTCGGCAATCGGGCAAGATTAAGTAATACTTGAATGATACATACTGGAATAATTTAAAGAGTAGGTGCATTGTATGAAGACATTTAAAAAATTAATTGCTTTCCTAAATAAGCTGAAAGAAATTGATATTTGGGGAGACGATAACCAAAACGAAAGTGTGTCGGATAAAAAAAGAGATTACATGGACAGAGTACCGACTCAAAATCCTTATGGGCTGGTAGGGTTGATTTTGGGTGGAATTGCGTTTGCTTTCGGACCGAAATATGGTTTTATCCCCGCTATATCTTTAATCTTTTGCATTGTAACGTTTTTTACTTTTGATAAAGAAAAGGAAGATAACCCTTGGCCCTTTTACTTGGGGATTGTACTCTCGTTGATCGGTTTAAGTATGTTTATTTCTGGGGAGGATCACCATTTAATACTTTAATTGTAGAGTATTGAGTTTTACCGCAATCGGATGCAGTTGCCGAAGAAGTATTGTGCCTGAAACAGGCCTAATTAGTTAAGAAGATTAGCTCATTATAAATAAAGGGGATATGCACTAATGAAAAATATTTTTAATCATATGCATACAGCAGAAGTTTTGAAGCGTATTGACAAATTGAGTCCGAATTCACAACCGAAGTGGGGGGAAATGGGTGTTGCCCAAATGCTAGCGCACTGTTCATCTTTCCAAGACATTGCCATGGGAAATTCTTTTCCACCAAGGAGTTGGTTAGGAATAATAGTAGGAAGGTTTGCAAAACAAATGGTTTACAATGACAAGACATTGCCTCACAATATGTCTACTATTCCAACCATTTTGATTGCAGATGATAGAGAATTTGACATAGAAAGAGAAAAGCTTATACAAAAAATTATCACATTCCAAAATAATGGACCAGAGAAGTGCACAACTCATCCGCATCCTTTTTTCGGAAAACTTACTTCTGAGCAATGGGGTAAAGGAATATACAAGCACCTTGACCATCACCTTAACCAGTTTGAAGTTTAAAGATTGAAAAACAAAATGAAACGGCGTGCAGTGTTAATTGAAGAAAGTATTATTAGCCTAATTGCTATTCTTGTTTATAGGATGAACGATGCTTTGATTTATTCTCAATTACTATTTGAAGCAACTAACAGTATGTCTCTTTATAATCATTTGTTTTGCCTTAAACGAGTGCAATTCTGGAATTTAGGACTTGTACTTAATTAGGAAGCTAACTTTTAGTGGTTTTGTGACTGGAAATAATACATCACGCTTTGCATCTTTATACGTGAAGAACATCGCAAATAGATCGGCAACGAAAAAGAGAGCCTATTCGGAGTATCCGAACAGGCTCTCTTTTATCATTTAAACATGTACAACAGCTGTTTGGAAAAACTCCTCATACAGCGAGCGAAGCACATCCGTTTCATCTTTCTTATGGATGCCGAACACGAGGCTGACCTCGGTCGATCCCTGGTTGATCATTTGAATGCTTGCACCGGTTTTCGCGATTGCAGTTGCTGCACGCGCCGTCAAACCGGTCGTATCTCGCATACGTTCCCCTACAAGTACGACCATAGAGTAATCGCGACGGAAATATGCATCGTCCGCTTCCAACTCATCTTTCACGCGACGTAAAATGCGCGCTTCTTTTTCTTCAGTTAAAAATGTATCTCGGATAATGACGGACATATTATCGATTCCTGAAGGCGTGTGCTCAAATGGAATTTCTTCCTCTTCTAAAATTTGAAGCAAGCGTCGTCCAAAACCGATTTCTACGTTCATCAGATATTTATCAACAAACAATGTAGAGAACCCATCATCCGCGGCAATCCCGACAACAGGACGCGTGCCACATTCACGTTCCTTCACAATCATCGTACCTTTTGCACTCGGGTTGTTCGTATTTTTAATGCAAACGGGAATCGACCGTAAGAATGCAGGACGTAACGCCTCATCATGGAATACAGTAAAACCTGCATAGGAAAGCTCCCGCATCTCGCGGTATGTCATCGTATGGATAGCACACGGTTGGTGCACGACGTTCGGATTTGCGGAGAATACCGAATCAACATCCGTGAAGTTTTCATACAGTTCAGCACCTGTAGCTGCAGCAAGCAAGGAACCGGTAATATCGGAGCCTCCCCGATTGAATGTACGGAGTGTTCCGTCTTTTGTATATCCGAAAAATCCTGGAAACACGACAATACCGTTTCTATTCCGCAATTCGGCTAGGAGTTCCTCCCCTTCAGGAAGCGCCTGTACACGTTGCGGGCGTTCGTTAACAAGTAAGCCGCCATCTTTAGGACAGACGTAAGTCGCGTCCATGCCAATGGACTGTAAGTAGGTAGCTATGAGTTTTGCATTGTTGTCTTCACCAGACGCTTTTAAGCTATCCATGAAAAGAATTGGATCTTCTTTGTCGAGGGCGAGTCGTTCACGCAAGTCTTGCTCAATCACCGCTTTCATCGAGCCATCGAGTCCTAATCCTTTAGCAATCTCGTCATAGCGTTCAAGAACTTGTTGCAGTTCTGAATCAGTATCTTGCCCGATTAATGCTTTTTCGGCTAGGAGAATAAGAAGATCAGTCACCTTGGTATCTTCACTGAACCGTTTACCTGGAGCGGAAACGACAATAATTTTTCGGGATGAATCTGAGTGGATAATGTTTGCTACTTTTTTGATTTGTTGAGCCGATGCAACAGACGTTCCGCCAAATTTACAAACCTTCATTTAATCAGATCCAATCTTTAATTAATTGTGACTTGTGTGATATATTGAATAACAATACCACGATAGGGTTGTTCTGTGAAGACTTTCTCTTTATACTGTCTTTATGTAAAGGACAATTGTTGTTACATAGTGTACATACAGCGAGGGGAATCGTCAAATGGAAAAAGAGATAGGCATCGGATTACTTGGTTTTGGAATTGTAGGAAGTGGCGTCGCTAAGATTTTACATAATCATCGCGAAGACTTGCAGCACAAACTCGGCGTTCCAGTGCGCATAAAACGCGTGTTGATAAAAGATAAAAACAAGGAACGGGAAACGGACTTACCGAAAGAGGCATTCACAAATCAGCTAGATGACCTATTGAATGATGATGCAATCGATATCATTGTTGAAGTATTCGGTGGAGTGGATGACGCGAAAACGGCTATAGAGCGCTCTTTAAAAGCAGGTAAAGGTGTAGTTACAGCAAATAAAGATGTGATGGCTGTGCACGGGAAAGAATTACTTACATTAGCAGACCAAAATAGTTGCGATCTATTTTATGAAGCAAGTGTAGGTGGTGGGATTCCTTTGATTCGTACACTTGAAGACGGTCTTGCTTCTGACCGTATTACATCGTTGCTTGGAATCGTGAATGGTACAACGAACTTCATCCTCACAAAGATGAAGGAAGAGAAGAAGACGTATGAAGATGCGCTTGCTGAAGCGACAGCCCTAGGTTATGCGGAAGCAGATCCATCAGCAGACGTGGACGGAATTGACGCTGCTCGTAAAATGGCCATCCTCGCGTCGCTTTCCTTCTCGACAGAAGTCCACCTCGATGATGTCTACGTACGAGGACTGAGTGTTATTCAAGACGGTGACCTCGAGCTTGCGGAGCAATTTGGCTATACCATTAAAATGGCGGGTTCTGCAAAGAAGGACGAAAACGGTATTGAAGTCGCGGTGGAACCGGTATTCGTTAAAAATGAACACCCCCTGGCTTCAGTGAATAACGAGTTCAATGCAGTCTATGTTTATGGAGATGCAGTAGGGGAAACGATGTTTTATGGACCTGGCGCTGGCTCGTTGCCGACTGCAACGTCTGTCACTTCTGATATTGTAGCGGCTTGCCGGAATCTTTTACTCGGTGTGAACGGGAAAAGGATTCATTCCTATCAGTTTGAACGCAAAGTGAAGTCGGACGAGCAGAAATTCGCAAGCTATTTCCATAGGATTTCTGTTCAGGATGAAATCGGTGTATTATCTCGCTTATCTTCCATCTACAGTCGGAATAAGGCGAGTCTAGCAACGGTAATTCAGCATGCGGATCCGAAGCGCGAAGATACAGATCTAATTTTTATCACACATTCGATTTCAAGGGACCAACACGTTAGAGTCATTGAAGAATTAAAAGATGCACCAGAAGTAAATGGCGTGCTGAGCCATTATCGAGTAGAGGGGGACTGACAAATGAGAAGATGGAATGGATTAATAGACGAATATCGGGAATGGCTTCCTGTTACGGAGCAGACTCCTGATTTAACTTTACAAGAAGGAAACACACCACTTATTCATTTAAAAAACCTATCTGAGCAGTGGGGTGTAAATCTATATGTGAAAACAGAAGGTGCGAATCCGACGGGGTCATTTAAAGACCGCGGTATGGTGATGGCGGTCGCTAAGGCAAAAGAAGAAGGCAAAACGACTCTAATTTGTGCGTCAACGGGCAACACTTCAGCATCGGCTGCAGCTTACGGCGCGCGCGCAGGGATGCGGACAATTGTCGTCATTCCGGAAGGTCGGATAGCACTAGGGAAACTGGCACAAGCGAAGATGTACGGTGCTGAAATACTTGAGATCGAAGGCAATTTTGACGAAGCATTACAGATGGTACGAGAAGCTGGTGGCGGCGATATTGCTCTTGTCAATTCAGTCAATCCCTACCGGTTGGAAGGACAAAAAACAATCGCATTTGAAACGATTGAACAACTTGGATGTGTCCCAGACATATTTGCGCTTCCAGTTGGAAATGCGGGTAATATTTCAGCTGCTTGGAAAGGGTTTACCGAGTATGCGGAGAAAAAGGGTGGACACAAGCCGAAATTATTAGGCGTACAAGCAGACGGTGCTGCACCGATTGTTTACGGACGTGTATTCGATCAACCCGAAACGGTTGCGACAGCGATTCGAATCGGGAATCCGGCGAGTTGGCACTTAGCAGAAGCTGCGTTGTCTGAATCAGACGGTCATATCTTATCGGTGACAGATGAAGAGATTCTAGAAGCATACAGCATGCTTGCTGCAACAGATGGCGTCTTTGCAGAACCTGCTTCTTGTGCAACGATTGCTGGTTTGAAAAAGCGAATCGAGTCTGGAGATATTGAGAAAGGAACTACGATTGTAGGCGTCTTGACGGGGAATGGATTGAAAGATCCTGAAACTGCAATCCGAGTCAATGATGGGAAACCATTTATGACACGTGCGGAGTTCGAAGCATTCGTAGCTGACTTGCAAAAGGAGGCGAAGTAAATGGGCAGTACTCCATTTACCGTGACTGTTCCTGCTACAACAGCCAACCTTGGACCAGGCTTTGACAGTATAGGAATGGCGCTATCATTATACATGACAGTAGCTGTGGAACCCGCAGATAGATGGACGATTGTCTATGAAGACGAAGGGCTGAAGGAACTTCCAACTGATGAAGACAATCTAATCGTTCAGACTATCGGAAAAGTGGTACGTCGCGCAGGTCGCGAAACGATACCTTGTTCGCTTCGCGTGAAGTCTAATATACCTTTAGGTAAAGGACTAGGTAGCAGCGCAGCAGCGATTGCTGCAGGAATTGAAATAGCTGACCAGTTGCATAATCTAAAGATGAATCAAAAAGAAAAAATGTGGTTTGGTGTGAGTGTAGAAGGTCACGCCGATAACGTGTCCGCTGCGATCGCTGGAGGAGTAACGATTTCTTTTTACGATCATACATCACTAGAAGTCATGAAGTTCGACGCGCCTCCGATTGGTGGCGTAGTGCTTGTTCCCCCTGTTGAGATGAAAACCGACCACTCTCGTGGACTACTTCCGCATCAATTAGATCACAACAAAGCAACGGAAGGAAGTGCTGCCAGTAGTCTAATGGCAGCAGCCCTCGCAAAAGGGGAATGGACACTCGTTGGACGCATGATGGATCGTGATATCTTCCACGAACCATATCGTAAAAAGATGTTCCCTGACTTCGATGCAGTTCGGGAAGAGAGTCACGCACTTGGTGCTTATGGTATGACCCTAAGCGGTGCAGGTCCATCACTGTTCGTCGCTGTACATGCAGGACGTGAAGAAGAGGCGGCCTGTGTACTTGAAGAGAAATTCCCTTACTACAAATGTATTGCCGTCACACCTGTTGAAAAAGGTACAACAGTAAATGAATAATCTAAAAAGCAGAGGTCACATTTGCATAGCGCATGTGCTTCCTCTGTTTTTTTGTTTCCATAATTCCTATCGTGAAATGTATAAACGGATTGGCTTAATGTTGGTTCTACAATAGGTGGTAAACAAAAAGTGTTTGTTTTTGGGTTGACACAAGAGGAGTGTAAGAATAGAATTCAAGATGCATAACAAACGATCATCTCAATCATTTGCTTATGATCAAACAAAGAATAGGTGTGTTTGTATAATGGAGAACTTAGAATTGCTTTGGAATGCTTCCTTAACTGAAATGAAAAATGGGTATATCGAAGATCAACATTCTTATACATGTTTACTATGTGGGGAACAAATTGATAAAGGGATTGTCTATCCCGATGGAAATACACTCTACGAAGCAGAACGATACATGCGTCTACATATCGAAAATGAGCATAAATCGGTATTTGATTACTTAATTGGAATGGAGAAAAGACTGACAGGTCTCACCGATCATCAAAACCAGCTGTTACGTCTCTTTTATGAAGGGAAAAGTGATAAAGAAGTCCAGCATGAATTGGAAATTGGAAGCGTCTCAACCGTTAGGCACCATCGATTTGCATTAAAGGAAAAGGAACGGCAAGCAAAACTTTTCTTGACAATGATGGAACTAATGAAAGAAAAGGGTAACCATACACCAGCATTCATAGCTCCTCACAAAACGGCAAAGATGGTAGATGATCGATATGCGGTCACTGAAACGGAACAACAGGAAATCCTAGAGAAATTTTTACCCGAGGGAGTAAGTGAGGGGTTAACAAAATTCCCACCTAAGGAAAAACAACGACTAGTTGTACTAAGGGGAATTGTTAATCTAATTGATGGTCAAACAACTTACTCGGAAAAAGAACTTAATGAGCTACTAAACCGAGTTCATGATGACTATGTCTTAATTCGAAGATATTTAATCGACTATGGGTTTTTGGATCGTACTGCAGATGGAAGTGAGTACTGGCTTAAAAATTAACAATGGAAAGTGAGTGAATCGAAGTGGATCGTAAAAAGGAACTTAAGCAACAATATAAAGAAACTGCAATTGAAGCAGGGGTCTATCAAATCAAGAATACAGAGAACGATAAGATTTTCGTTGGAAGTACTAAGAATCTTAAAACACTTAATGGAGTCAAGTTCCAATTGGAAACAAACACTCACACGAACCAGCAGCTTCAACGAGAATGGGACCGATTCGGAAAAGAAGTGTTCACCTTTGAAGTGCTAGAAAAATTGAAGAAAAAAGAGGACCCCTATTTCAACGAGAAAGAAGCATTATCGGAACTTCAAGTAAAATGGATAGATCAAGTCCAACCTTACGGAGAACGTGGATATAACAAACAAAGTTCTCTTTGACAAAAGGAAACATTAGATATCACCCCCCTACAAAAGAATATGAAAAAAGCTGTTCACAAGCAGGTTTCCCTGATTATGAACAGCCTTTTTTCTATGTTATAGAAGTGAAACTTATGTATGGAGGAGGTAGAGGGATTCGAACCCCCGCGGGTTTTGACACCCCTGTCGGTTTTCAAGACCGATCCCTTCAGCCGAACTTGGGTATACCTCCGTGTTAGACAAGTAATAATATATCAAGCATCCAAAAAGAAGTCAATACCTTTACTGAAAAAAATGTTGTGAAGAGAAAAAAAGCTATAAGTTGATTTTTTGAATAACTACTCGTATAATAAAGACTGCCGTGCTAGGTGGGGAGGTAGCGGTGCCCTGTCACTTGCAATCCGCTCTAGCAAGACTGAATCCCTTTTCTGAGGCCGTCCGTATTGTAGGGTCTGCCTTTTGCACGTAGTGTTGACATTTGGGTCCTACGCAATGGGAACCCATGAACCATGTCAGGTCCGGAAGGAAGCAGCATTAAGTGGAATTTCTCATGTGCCGTAGGGTCGCCTAAATCGAGCCAACGACAAGAGTAACGCTTATGTGCGGCGGTCGAGGAAAGGTGCACGGCGTACATAGCAAAGCCTCTCATCCTATTTTGGATGAGAGGCTTTTGCATGTCTTGGAGTAAAATATTAGTGCGGATTATACGTATTTGAATATCTAAGATTCCATTGAAAACGTCTTCCTTATCCGACGTCATATTGATGGATTTATGGTATACTAATAGGAATGAATGAAACAAACAGAAAGGGGAGCGGACGGTTGAGTTATCAAGCTTTTTACCGGGTATACCGGCCTCAGACATTCGAAGAGATGTCAGGACAGCAACACGTAAAACAAACACTTCAAAACGCTCTCCTCCATAACAAAACGACCCATGCCTATTTGTTCTCAGGCCCTCGCGGAACTGGTAAGACGAGTGCTGCTAAAATTTTCGCCAAAGCACTCAATTGTGAAAACGGACCTGCTAAAGAACCATGCAACGAATGCGAGACATGCCGGACCATCACAGAAGGTTCCAATACAGATGTCATCGAATTTGATGCGGCGTCCAACTCACGAGTGGAAGAAATGCGAGATATCATTGAAAAGGTCCGGTATGCACCGGCTTCTTCCAAATACAAAGTCTATATTATCGATGAAGTGCATATGCTTTCCAACTCAGCCTTCAATGCGCTGTTAAAGACATTGGAAGAGCCTCCAGCCCATGCTGTATTCATATTAGCGACAACTGAACCCCACAAACTGCCCCTCACAATCATTTCGCGGTGTCAGCGCTTCGATTTCAAGCCGATAACAGCTAATGAGATTGTAGAGCGTATGACACACGTATTGAATGATGCGGCCATCGAAGCCGACAACAGCGCACTTAAAGTGATTGCACAAGCAGCTTCAGGCGGAATGCGAGATGCTCTTAGTATGCTGGACCAGGTTGTTTCCTTCAGTGGAGACCGCGTCACTGCTGAAGAAGCATTGCTTGTGACAGGCTCTGTCGGTGAAGATATTTTTTATCAACTTGCAGAATCAATGCTTACGAAAGATGCAGCCGTAGCGCTAACACTCTTGAATCGCCTCATTGCTGAAGGTAAGGATGTCTCGCGCTTAGCAGAGGATCTGATTACGTTCTTCAGGGACTTACTGGTGTTACGCACCGCACCGGAACTTACGGACTTATTGGAAGTGATTTCAGGGGATGAACGCTTTGTTGCATTGGCCCAGGCTTTCGAACCGGATACGATATATGCTTATATCGATATTTTAGGTGAAACCCAGCAAGAAATGCGCTTCTCAAATCACGCGAAAGTGTATCTGGAATCAGCGTTGTTGAAAATGGTTCAATCGAGAAACTCAGCTTCTACTGGTCAATCAGGTGCAAATGTAACCTCTCCAGAATTGGAGCGAAAAATAGCAACGCTTGAGCGCATCGTCCATGAATTGCAGCAACAACTTGCTTCAGGCGGTGGTGCCCAATCAGGAGACAAAGCACCTGCAGCACGAAAGAATTCATCGAACAACGCACGTTCGTACAAAATCCCTACAGGCAAAGTACACCAAGTGTTGAGTTCTGCTACCAAAGAAGACATTCAAGTGATTCGAGAAGAATGGGCACGTATGATGCAGACAATGCAACGTTCACATTCTGCGCTTCTAGAAGAAACGGAGCCGGTAGCGGCATCGGATAGTGCTTTTGTGTTAAAATTTAAGTATGAAATCCATTGTCTCATGGCTTCTGAAAATGCATCTCTTCGAACTGGTCTTGCTGAAGCATTACGACAGCAAACAGGTAAAGCTTATGACGTTGTCTACGTACCGGAAGAGGGATGGCTCAAGGTTAGAGAGGATTTCATACGCAAGAGTGGAATGACGAAACAGTCAACGCAGCAAGACGGACACTCCGCAGAAAATGGCGATGCTTCCATAGCTGCAAATGTTTCAGAAGTACCGGCGTTTCTTGAAGGTGCTGAATTGACACAAGAAGATGAAATTGTATCAGAAGCAGAAAGATTATTTGGCAAAGAATTCATTACCGTCCATGACGAGTAACTTAACTTAAAGAGGAGGAAATAATAATGCGTGGAATGGGAAATATGCAAGGTATGATGAAACAAATGCAAAAGATGCAAAAACAGATGGGTGAAGCTCAAGAAAAATTGGGTGAAGAACGTCTAGAAGGTTCTGCAGGTGGCGGCATGGTTAAAGTTATCGTATCGGGCGACAAAAAAGTCGTTGAAGTGATTGTAGATCCGTCCGTAATCGATCCAGAAGATGCTGAAATGCTACAAGACCTAATCGTCATCGCAACGAACGACGCAATGGAGAAAGCTGAAGAATTAACGAACTCTACGATGGGACAATTCACGAAGGGATTGAACCTTCCAGGGATGTTCTAGGAGGCAACCACATGCATTATCCAGAACCAATTTCCAAACTTATTGACAGTTTTATGAAACTGCCAGGAATCGGCCCGAAAACAGCGGGCCGTCTGGCGTTTTTTGTGTTAAGTATGAAAGAGGATACCGTACTCGATTTTGCGAAAGCTTTAGTTGATGCAAAGCGGAATTTACGGTTTTGCTCAGTTTGTGGTCATATTACTGACATTGACCCTTGTCATATTTGTCAGGACCTATCGCGGGATCGCTCGCTCATTTGTGTTGTCCAAGATCCAAAAGACGTCATTGCTATGGAGAAAATGCGTGATTATAAAGGTCTCTATCATGTCCTTCACGGTGCTATTTCACCGATGAATGGCGTGGGCCCTGAGGATATCAACGTACCGGACTTGTTAAAGCGGCTACAAAATGAGGAAATCGTAGAATTGATACTTGCGACAAACCCGACAATTGAAGGCGAAGCAACAGCTATGTATATTTCACGTCTTGTGAGACCTTCAGGCATTCCAACAACTCGAATCGCACACGGATTGCCGGTCGGCGGCGATTTAGAATATGCCGATGAAGTGACATTGTCCAAAGCATTAGAAGGACGGCGTCAATTGTGAGACGCTCTAGAGGACTGTTTAGCAAGAAAAACAAGCTGAAACGTGAATACGATGAAAAGTTACGAACATTGATGATGGATACCCGCGAAGAGTGGGAACTGACCAAATCGATAGAAAAGTATGCTGATGATTTTGATCAGGAAGTGCTGGTTCGAAAGAAAATTGCTGAGAGCAATCACTTCTATTTGTATAAAGAAGCGAAAATCAGGAACTTAGGCATCGAGTGAACTAAATGCAAAAGTCTTTGCATAGACTGCTAGTAGTCTACTGTAAAGGGGGCAACTTCTAAAATGAAAGTTGCTATACTTCTCGTACTCGGTGTAGTCCTACTCTTTGTTCTACGATTGACCAAGCCTCAGTTGCAACATGCGGCAGAGAAATTATCAATACTATGGTTCCGGCTCGCTTTTGCGTTTTTAGTTCTCTTTCTCCTTAACATTGCGGGAGGATTTGTTGGTGTCTATGTGCCAATTAATCTGGGTTCTGGGTTTTTGTTAGCCCTATTAGGAATTCCGGGAGCCGCCTCGTTACTAATTCTGGCTGTTTTCCTGTAGTGATTGAAGAGGAGAAAAGAACGTACCCTGAAGTCAGCCGTATTTTCGTGCTGACTTCTTTTACATAGAATACATGTTCAACAAATGACAGAAAGGAGGAAAACTTATGGATCATACAAAAAGACCGGTCGTCGAGGCACTACAGAAGTTTCAAGCAGCTCAACCTGTATCTTTTCATGTGCCTGGACATAAGCATGGCTTACTGTCAGGACTTCCATCAGATCTTAAAGCGGCATTACGGTACGACGTAACGGAGTTGACGGGATTGGATGATCTGCATGCGCCTACTGAAGTGTTGGCGGAAGGGCAAGCGATGCTAGCAGATGCATACGGAGCGAAACAGAGCTTTTTCTTAGTCAACGGATCGACGGTTGGTAACCTTGCGATGATCCGCTCGATTTGTGAACCTGGAGATGTGTTGCTTGTTCAGCGAAATGCTCACAAGTCAGTATTCCATGCAGTTGAGCTAGCAGGCGCACATGCGATCCTCCTCACACCTGAGTGGGATGAACAAACATGTACAGCTGGAGCTTTAGCTGCTAGTACTGTAGACGTTGCGCTTGAACGGCATCCCGACGCTAAAGGCGTCTTTGTTACCTATCCAACGTACTATGGAACAACGGGAAGCGACTTAGAATTGATTGTCGCTAGCGCACACAAGAAAGAAATTCCTGTACTTATCGATGAAGCACATGGTGCACATTTTGTACTTGGCACGCCATTTCCACCATCGGCACTTCAACTAGGGGCAGATATCGTCGTCCAATCCGCCCATAAAACTTTGTCTGCTATGACGCAAGCATCTTTCTTACATGTGAATTCGCATATAGTGGATACAGATCGATTATCCCGATTCCTCTCCATGCTCCAGACTAGTAGTCCTTCCTACGTACTTCTCGCTTCTTTAGACGATGCGCGCTCAATGGTAGCGAATTATTCTGAAAAGGATAAACAAGCATTTTTAGCATGGCGTTTAACCTTCATCGAACAGCTCCATAAAATGAAGGTACTCGAAGTGATTGAGACTGAAGATCCCCTTAAAATTTTGCTGCGCCAAAAAGAAGCGTCTGGGTACACGTTGCAACGTGCTCTCGAATCAGCAGGTATCTTTACGGAACTTGCTGATGAACGACAAGTATTATTCGTTCTTCCTTTGCTTACCGAAAGAACTTCATATTCTACTGATTCCATTTGCAAAGCCATCCATTCAGCTGTGCAAGAGTTGCAAGAGGAAGCAGTACCCACGTCTATTCCAGCAGAACCAGTAGAGCACGAACAACTGAGGAAGTTAGTCATCACGACAAGCAACCCTGTCAGGGATCAAGCGCAATGGGTAGATACTGAGAATGCAGTGGGACGTCAACTGATGGATTCCATTGTTCCCTATCCGCCAGGCATCCCACTTGTCTTAAGCGGGGAGCAATTAACCCAACGGCAAATTGAAGAAGTCTGTCATATGATAGAGTCAGGCGCGAAGTTTCAAGGAGCAGTTAGAGCAAATGGATCAACAGTCGAATTTGAAGTAATGAGTGTACAAGGAGACGATCATATTGGCTAAAGGAACTTTCATCACATTTGAAGGACCAGAAGGGGCAGGTAAAACCACTGTCATCAAGGAAATCTATCGACGCCTAGAACAGCAGGGGAAACACGTTGTTTTAACACGTGAACCTGGAGGCATACGAATTGCTGAGAAAATCAGAACAATTATTTTAGATAATGATCACGAAGAAATGGATGGTCGTACAGAGGCGCTTTTATATGCAGCTGCAAGACGACAACACTTAACTGAAAAGGTAGTACCAGCACTAGTAACGGGTGCAATTGTCCTCTGCGACCGCTTCGTAGATAGCTCCTTAGCCTATCAAGGTTATGCGAGAGGATTGGGCATTGAAGAAGTTCTTACAATCAATGAATTCGCTATAGATGGACTGATGCCGGATCATACCATCTATTTTGACTTATCTCCTGAAGTGGGATTAGCAAGGATTGCATCAAGTGGCAATCGGGAACAAAATCGACTGGATAATGAAACATTGAAATTTCATCAAGACGTAGCTGAAGGGTATCGCCTTGTACAATTAAAATTTCCTGAACGCATTCAACCCATTGATGCCAGTGGTTCGGTAGAAGAGGTTACAGAAATTGTTTGGGAAACGGTTGCATCATTCATTTCTTGAGTGATTTCATGATATAATGAAAGAAAGCGGAAAAGGAGAGATACCTCGTGAAACTTATTGTGGCAGTAGTACAAGACCAAGACAGCAATCGACTTTCATCGGCATTGACAAAAGGTGACTTTCGGGCAACAAAATTGGCGAGTACAGGTGGATTCTTGAAATCAGGGAATACAACATTTTTAATCGGTACAGATGATAGTCTGGTTCCGAAAGCGTTGGACCTTATTCGAGACAATTGCCGTTCGCGTGATCAGATGGTAGCTCCTGTCTCACCGATGGGTGGAAACGCAGATTCTTATATTCCATATCCAGTTGAAGTTGAAGTCGGTGGAGCAACGGTATTTGTTCTTCCAATTGAACAATTCCGTCATTTCTGAGCGATATCGGAGTGAACCCTAATGAAAGTTAATAATGAGGTTAGAACGGGCATTGATAAGCTCCGTAATGATCCTTTGAAGTCCCCTCAAGGCGGACAGCGTTTCGGACAAATGGTTCAAAGACAAGAATCTCGCCTGCATGGAGAACAAATCTCCCGGTTACTCGGAGATATCTCCACGGCAGGTGACCGACTCGCACGATCCCGTAATTTGCGTGATATGGCAAAGTTCAAGATGCTTGTTAAACGCTTTCTTAAAGAGTCCGTCGAAACTGGTCTAAACCTTAAACAGTCCCACACGTGGAACCAGTTCGGAGAAGGCCGGCGACTAAAGATTGTTGAGACTATTGACCAAAAGCTGATTGAATTAGCTGAACAGATGCTACAGGATGAAGAGGCCTCTATGGATCTTCTTGCTAAAATCGGGGAAATCAAAGGACTTCTCATCAATCTATATACATGATGACGTTTTCTGATGGTTAAGAAAACGTCTTTTTTTAAACGAAGGAGGCAGCCGAATGGAAAAGCAGTTGTACAGTCGAATCGTTAATGAACAGCCGGCAGTCGTTGCTAGATTCGGTGCTGCCTACCGGAATCATCGAATTGGTCACGCGTACATATTCGATGGTGAAAAAGGAATTGGTAAACAGGATGCCGCACTCTATTTCGCACAATTACTGCTGTGTGAGCAACCAAATGAAAATGTTCCATGTGGAACATGTAGTGCCTGCAAGCGTGTCGCTTCAGGGAATCATCCTAATATTCATACACTACAACCAGATGGACAAGATATAAAAAAAGACCAAATGGCAGGATTACTCTCAGTTATGACGAAAAAGGGATATGAGAGTGGTCGTCGCATTTATATGATTGAGCAAGCGCATCGTATGAATACAGCCGCGGCTAATGCTTTACTCAAATTTTTGGAAGAACCCGAAGGTGATGTAACAGCACTTCTACTGACGGATGCATACCATATGATATTGCCAACAATCCAGTCGAGATGCCAGCGTATCTCTTTCCTTCCACCGCAACGCGAACAAATGATGGAGAAGTTGAAGGCTGAAGGAATTTCCCCTTCACTGGCGGCAACAGTTACATCACTTACGGCAGACTCAACTCGAGCTGCAGAACTTGCTTTAGATGATCAATTTGTAAGTTTGCGAAAAACAGTGGTAAAATTAGTGCAAGCTATCGATCATCACGTGACAGACGCTTTGTTACTTATCCAAACAGAATGGCCTCCTTTTTTAAAAGAAAAAGAAGACACTGAAATGGGATTGGACTTGCTTCTGTACATATACCGTGATATCGTGGCGAAGAAAGCGGGCCTGTCTGCGATACCAGCCTATCCGGACTTAGATGAGTTCATAACGAATATAGCGATGAAAATGACGTATGATCAGCTATCCGCGGTGTTGGAATCAGTTTTGCAGGCAAAAAAGCAATTGCATCGCAATATGCACCGTACGCTTTTAATGGAGCAATTGGTGCTCAGTATGCAGGAGGGGTTATTCGTTGTATAACGTTGCAGGAATCCGCTTTAAAAAAGCGGGTAAAATACATTATTTTGACCCAATGGATTATGACTTGAAAGTTGACGACTATGTAATCGTTGAATCTTCCCGAGGCACAGAGTATGGGAAAGTGGTTAGCATGATGGTTGACATGGATGGTTCGGACTTAGTACTCCCTTTAAAGAAAGTAATCCGTCCTGCTAGTGCGGAGGACATTGATAAAGTGGAAGAAAATGAACTAGACGCAAAGAAAGCATTTTCAACGTGTGTAGCTAAAATACAAGAGCATAAACTTGATATGAAACTCGTTGATGTAGAATATACATTTGATCGCAACAAAGTGATCTTCTATTTCACAGCAGAAGGTCGTGTCGATTTTAGAAACTTGGTGAAAGATTTAGCGTCTATCTTTAGAACACGAATCGAGCTACGTCAAATTGGTGTTCGAGATGAAGCGAAGATGCTAGGGGGAATAGGTCCGTGCGGAAGAATGTTGTGCTGTTCTACATTCCTCGGAGATTTTGAACCTGTTTCCATCAAAATGGCCAAAGATCAGAACCTCTCACTAAATCCTTCCAAAATTTCAGGGTTATGTGGAAGACTAATGTGCTGTTTGAAGTATGAGAATGACGAATACGAGGAAGCAAAAGCACTAATGCCGGATATCGGCACTCGAATTGAAACACCAGATGGACACGGAAAAGTAATTGGTCTGAACTTATTGGAGCGTTTGCTTAAAGTTAAATTGACTGATCAGGACCAAACGCTTGAATATGCTTGGGAAGAACTTTCTAAGAAGACGGGACAGCCCGTCAATTGATGAAGTGATGAGGTGACAATGTTGAAAGAAGGGAACTTTCTCGATAAGGTAATCGAATACGAACAACAACTTGACTCTATGCATAAGCAATTCCGTGAAATTATCGGTTTTGTTGCCAAGATGACGGAAGAAAACCATTCACTTCAACTTGAGAATCATCATCTGCGTGCGCGTTTAGAAGAGTTGGATCTACAAGCTGCTGCGGATAAGAAAACTGCAGAACGCGCACAGCGGGCAGACGTTGGCGAAGGTGTAGATAATTTGGCTCGTATTTATAATGAGGGATTCCATGTGTGTAACGTTCACTATGGAAGTACACGTAAAGGTGAAGATTGCCTGTTTTGTCTCTCGTTTCTAAGTAAACAGAATGTGTGAATTTTAGCCGATCCCTATGTGTATCTAGGTGTCGGCTTTTCTATATATAAGAGTATTTATTAACCTATAAAGGAGTACCAGATGGAATCTATTGAATTGCGGGGCGATGAACGCCTCGATTATCTACTAGCAGAGGACTTGCGGATTATCCAAAGTCCCTCTGTCTTTTCATTTTCACTCGACGCTGTCTTGTTATCACGGTTTGCATCGATTCCTATTCGTCGAGGGAAAATTGTAGACTTATGCGCGGGAAACGGAGCAATCCCTTTATTCTTAAGCGCTCGCACATCTGCGGAAATCACTGCAATCGAATTGCAACAGCAACTCGCAGATATGGCAAGTCGAAGTGTTGTTTATAATCAGCTAGCATCGCAGATTACGATGCTATGTGACGACGTCATCGGCATTGCATCGAAAATAGGGTTTGATCAGTACGATGTGGTTACGTGCAACCCGCCTTATTTTAAAACACACGAGCACAGTGAACAAAACCAAAAAGAACCTTTGACTATTGCTCGGCATGAAGTGAAACTGACCCTTGACCAAGCTGTCCGTTCTGCGAGTGAATTATTGAAGCAGGGAGGAAAGGCTGCGTTCGTTCATCGTCCTGGAAGGCTGTTAGATATACTTACATCAATGCGAGCAAATCGGCTAGAGCCTAAACGCATTCAATTCGTCTATCCAAAAGAAGGAAAAGAAGCGAATACATTACTAATAGAGGCCACAAAAGATGGCAAGCCCGATCTTAAAGTTCTCCCGCCGTTATACGTTTATAAGCAGGACGGTACTTATACAGACGAAGTAAGGAAGTTATTGTATGGCACAGAAGAGTAACCACCTGTTTTATGTACTTGAATGTAAGGATGGATCCTATTATGGAGGATATACAACGGATTTAGATCGTCGTGTTGCTATGCACAATACAGGGAAAGGTGCGAAGTATACGCGTTCCAGAAGCCCTGTTCGTTGCATTCACCACGAGACGTTTGAAACGAAACGGGAAGCCATGCAAGCAGAGTATCGATTTAAGCAGTTGACGCGCCCCGCAAAAGAACGGTATTTGAAACAAGAGGAGGCAACAGAATGATTACGCAGAAAAGTGCGGAAGTCGAATGTGGTGTGCTGTATTTAGTAGGGACACCGATTGGAAACTTGGAAGACATGAGCTATCGGGCAATCCGCATTCTGAAAGAAGCAGATATGATTGCAGCAGAAGACACAAGAAATACAGTGAAGCTGTCCAACCACTTTGACATTGACACGCCATTTATGAGCTATCACGAACATAATTTAGAAGTAGGGGGAAGAAAGATTCTAGATCTTCTCTCTGAAGGTAAGGTTGTTGCTCTCGTCAGTGATGCGGGAATGCCTTGTATTTCGGATCCTGGTGCAGATATCGCAGAGAAAGCAATTGCTGAAGGATTTGCTGTAGTTCCAGTTCCAGGTCCGAATGCTGCAATTAGTGCGCTTGTAGCTTCAGGATTACCAACACAACCATTTTTGTTTTTCGGTTTTTTGGATCGACAGAAGAAAAAACGTCGGATTCAGTTAGAGACGTTGCAGAATCGACAAGAAACGCTTCTTTTTTATGAAGCCCCTCATCGATTAAAAGAAACGTTGCGTGCGTTAAGTGAACACTTTGGAGCAGATCGACGTATCACGCTTGCGCGGGAATTGACCAAACGTTATGAAGAATTCGTTAGAGGAACGATTGAAGATGCATTGAATTGGGCAGAATCTACAGAGATTCGTGGCGAGTTTTGTTTGGTTGTGGAAGGATCAGATGGGACAAATGAAGAGTTTGAAGAAGAATGGTGGAGCGCATTAGATTCAGCAGATCACGTTAATCAAGTGATGGAACAAAAAGGGTGTACTTCCAAAGAGGCCATAAGAGAAGTTGCGATTGTCCGCGGAGTCGCTAAGAGAGAAGTCTATCAGGCGTATCACGTAGAATAAAAAAAATAACATCTATGTCTATTTAAAATAGGCACAGATGTTATTGAAGTAAAACCATTAAATCAAGACATTTTACCTTCGATTTCAGCGATTAGCTGCTTAGCACCTTCAGGACTTAGGATAAGTTTACCGTCGATGAGTGTTAAATTGTCATCAGATACTTCTCCAGTTACTGAACATGTCATGTTAGGCATATATTTTTTTAAGATGATTTTATCGTCATCCACATAAATTTCTAGCGCGTCTTTTTGAGCTATGCCGAGTGTCCGACGCAATTCGATAGGGATTACTACACGGCCGAGTTCGTCGACTTTACGTACGATTCCAGTAGATTTCATTATTAGGTTCCTCCTAAGTAATTATAGTCATTCGTCAGAATTCGACATTTTTCTCTTGTCTGTCTATTATCATACCAAGTCTTCCATTTAACGTCAATAGAGAAACAGCTAAACTATGCAATGAATAATAGATACATGATAAACACACATAATGATGAATGAAAATTACACAATAAAGGATGCGAAAATAACTCCCCATAGCGAAATATACAAAAGTTCGATAAAATGAAAGAATCGATAAGGGTACAGGAGGAATTACAGTGGCTGAACAGAAAAAAACATTTTATATTACGACACCAATTTATTATCCAAGTGGGAAATTTCATATTGGAACGGCCTATACGACAGTAGCGTCAGATGCTATGGCAAGATACAAAAGGCTTAAGGGCTTTGATGTCCGTTTCTTAACAGGTATGGATGAGCACGGACAAAAGATTCAAGAAAAAGCGGAAGAAGCTGGCCGTCCACCGCAAGAGTACGTTAACGATATTGCTGACTATGCAAAACGCATTTGGAAGCTGATGGATATTACGTATAATGATTTCATTCAGACGACTGAAGAACGTCACAAAAACGCCGTTCAAAAGATCTTCCAAAAGTTCCTCGATAATGGGGATATATACAAAGGGGAATACGAAGGATGGAAATGCATTCCGTGTGAATCGTATTTCACTGAAGCGCAACTCGTAGATGGCAATTGTCCGGACTGTGGTCGCCCGGTAGAGCGTGTAGCGGAAGAATCGTATTTCTTTAATATGAAGAAATACTCTGATCGTCTCCTTCAGTATTATGAAGATCATCCTGGTTTCATTGAGCCGGAATCACGTAAAAATGAAATGATCAATAACTTCATTAAGCCGGGACTTGAAGATTTATCCGTGTCGCGTGTTTCTTTCGACTGGGGCATTAAAGTACCTGGGGATCCTAGACATGTCATTTACGTATGGGTCGATGCTTTAACAAACTACATTACATCTCTTGGATATCTTTCGGATGATGATTCACTACTCAATAAGTATTGGCCTGCTGATGTACAGGTTGTTGGGAAGGACATCGTCCGTTTCCATACGATTTACTGGCCAATCTTCTTGATGGCGTTAGATTTACCACTACCGAAAAAAATCTTTGCTCATGGATTCATCATGATGAAGGACGGTAAAATGTCGAAGTCCAAAGGAAACGTAGTCTACCCAGATATGCTAGTAGAACGCTATGGCTTAGACGCGACACGTTACTTCTTATTGCGTGAACTTCCCTTCGGTCAAGATGGAACATTCTCTCCAGAATCGTTCGTTGATCGGACAAACTATGATCTAGCCAACGACCTGGGGAACTTGCTCAACCGTTCCGTTTCAATGATCAATAAGTACTTTGACGGAGTTGTACCTGTTGCGCTCGCGGAGCCTACCGAGTTTGACGAAAGTCTTCGCTCAGCAATGGCGTCGACTGTACAAAAGTATGAAGAGTCTCTTGAAAAGATGCAGTTCAGTATTGTGCTTTCAGAGCTGTGGTCGCTTGTTTCACGAACAAACAAGTATATTGATGAAACATCACCTTGGGTTCTTGCGAAAGAGGATGCAGACCGTGGAAAGCTAGCCTCTGTCATGGTTCACTTAGTCCATTCGCTTCGTCACATCGCGATTATGTTGCAACCATTCATGACAGAGTCTCCTAAAAAAATTATGGAACAGCTTGGGTTAAACGAATCCTTACTGGAGTGGGATACGCTCGGTGAATTTAAGACAATCCCTGAAAACACGAAAGTAATTGAAAAAGGCGTTCCAATCTTCCCACGTTTGGATAATGAAGTGGAAATCCAGTACATTAAAGAACAAATGGCTGTTACCGCTCCAAAAGAATCCGAAGTGGAAGAACCAAAACAAGAAAAGCAAGTGGATGAATCACCTGAAATTACAATTGATGCATTCCAAGCAATCGATTTAAGAATTGCAACAGTTACAGCGTGTGAGAAAATACCAAAAGCAGATAAGTTACTGAAGTTGCAGGTGGATCTCGGCTACGAACAGCGACAAGTTGTTTCAGGGATCGCGGAACACTACACTCCCGATCAACTGATTGGACAGAAAGTAATTGTAGTTGCGAACTTGAAACCCGTTAAATTACGTGGAGAATGGTCGCAAGGAATGATTTTGGCGGGTACGTCAGATGGTGTGCTGAAACTTGCAACCGCAGACGCATCGCTTGCAAACGGATCACGAGTGAAATAATATAGGGCAACGGCTTTCTTCGGAGAGTCGTTGCTATTTTTGTGTTTGTCATCGTTTTGTAATGAAACTGCGATGTTCATGTAAAGACAAGGCAGTACACTATAAGTAATGTGAGGCGACTGAGATGTTAATTGATACACATGTCCATTTAAATGCAGAACAATATGAAGAGGATATTGACCAAGTTATCGAGCGAGCACTAGAAGCAGGCATCGAACGGATGGTAGTCGTTGGGTTTGACCGACCGACCATTTTGAAGGCGATGGAGCTCGCTGAAAAACATAGTTTCATCTATGCAGTAGTAGGTTGGCATCCAGTGGATGCAATCGACTGTACAGAAGCAGATTTGAAATGGATTGAAGAGTTAGCTGCTCATCCTAAAGTGGTAGGGATTGGTGAAACTGGTCTGGATTATCACTGGGATAAGTCACCGAAAGAGGTTCAACAAGAAGTATTCCGTAAACAGATACGTCTTGCACAAAAAGTTAAGTTGCCGATTATAATTCACAATCGAGACGCAACGGCAGATGTCGTGCGGATTTTACAAGAAGAAGAGGCTGAAATTACAGGAGGAATCATGCACTGCTTTAGTGGGAGTGTAGAGACTGCCAAACAGTGTATAGATATGAACTTTATGATTTCGCTTGGAGGTCCAGTAACATTTAAAAATGCAAAAATGCCTAAGCAAGTGGCGACAGAAATTCCACTGGATTATTTACTTGTAGAAACTGATGCACCTTACCTTGCGCCTCACCCTCATCGGGGTAAGCGTAATGAGCCTGCTTTTGTAAAGCTTGTTGCTGAACAGATCGCGGAACTGAAAGGAATATCAGTTGAAGAGGTTGCAGAAATCACCACGCGAAATGCTATGAAATTATTTTCTATCAAATGACAAAACTGCCGGGAGAATCTCCTATTCTTTGAAATAAGGGGACTTCCGGCATTCTTATGCAAGGAAGTTAGATCGGTTGACATCAATAAATTGAGCTTATATAATCAGCCGAGTGAATAAGGAGGAGAATTTTTCATGACGAAACGAACCATGGGAAACCAATTCTTTCAATCATTGAGGATACAAAAAATAGCAGCAGGAGTTGCAATGTTAGCAATTTTTGTCACTGTCCTTTCTCTAGTCGTATTCGAAGGTACAAAGAAAAACGTCACGCTTGAAGCGGATGGAAAAACAGTGGAACTAAAAACACACGCAAAAACAGTCGAAGATGCACTGGCACAGCGTGATATAGAGATCGGCTCACATGATACCGTCTCACCCTCAGTAAAAACGTCTATCGAAGATGGTATGACGATTGATTGGAAACAAGCAAACCCCGTTGCAATAAATATGAACAACGACTCAACGACGATTTGGACAACAAAGGCAGCAGTAAAAGATATCTTGACTGAAGCGGGCATAGAATTAGCTGAACATGATTCAGTAGAACCGAGCCTTGACAGTAAGATTGATGAACAAGGTGAAATTACAATTAATAAAGCATTTCAAATCACGTTGAAAGACGGAAAGAAATCTACAAAAGTATGGTCCACTTCGACTACGGTCGCTGACTTTTTAAAGAACGAGAACATTCAATTGAGTGAATTGGATCGAATAGAAAGTGATAAGGAGCAACTGTTGCTTCCTAAGTCTATCGTATCGATCGTCCGTGTAGAAAAGGTTAGCGATGTAGTGGAAGAGACGACGAATTTCGACGTGAAAAAGCGTGCTGACGATAGTTTACTTAAAGGACACGAAAAGGTAGTCCGAGAAGGCGAGCAAGGGAAAGTCAGAAAGAGATTCGAAATCGTCAAAGAGAACGGCAAAGAAGTATCACGCAAACTTGTTGCACAGCATGTCGTTGCACATCCAAAAGCCAAAGTTGTTTCTGTAGGTTCAAAAGTTGCGCTAGCAAGTACGACAACAGCATTTGCATCACCAGTAGCATCTGCGGCTAAAAAGACAAGCGTATCTCGTGGTGCCGGAAGCAAGTCTGTTAAAGAGATGTATATGAATGCAACTGCGTACACAGCTCATTGTACAGGTTGTAGTGGTGTCACAGCTACAGGTATTAACCTAAGTGCGAACCCCAACTTGAAAGTCATTGCAGTAGATCCGAGTGTTATACCATTGGGTTCAAAGGTATGGGTAGAGGGTTATGGGTATGCAATTGCTGGAGATACAGGTGGGGCGATTAAAGGTAATCGTATCGACTTGCATGTTCCAAATGATGGAGTCGCCAAACAGTTTGGCAGACGCCGAGTAAAAGTTAAAGTATTGAACTAATGGAACTCTAGTACGTTCTATATAGATACTATCCAACAATCCGCATGGCTCAAGACGAGCTATGCGGATTGTTGCTTGTCTTAAGGTATTCTGTACAATGGACGACACACCCGTTAGAATTGAGGAAGACTTATTTTCAGGAAAGAGGAATACAGTAGTGGATATAAAAGAAGTTATCGTAGTTGAAGGGAAGTCGGACACGATTGCTATAAAGCGCGCAACCGGTGCAGACACCATTGAAACAAATGGCTCGGCGGTCGGTCAGGAAGCCCTCACTAAGATTCGTCATGCCCAACAAACGCGAGGAGTCATCGTATTTACAGATCCTGACTATCCAGGAAGACGAATTCGGGCAATTATTGAACAACAAATTCCAGACGTCAAACATGCCTTTTTAACAAGAGAACGAGCGATTGCGAAAAACGGCAAGAAAGTCGGAATCGAGCATGCAACAGACGAAGACATCAGAAACGCTCTACAGGCAGTCTATACGATCGATACAACTATAATAGAAGAAACATCCCGGGATTTACTAATTG
Organism: Sporosarcina sp. A2; assembly: GCF_050858885.1. Lineage (GTDB taxonomy): Bacteria > Bacillota > Bacilli > Bacillales_A > Planococcaceae > Sporosarcina. Next base: position 3,132,251 of record NZ_CP193898.1, read on the forward strand.
AAGCAAGACTAATTGGGTATCCTGAAGCTAAAAAGAGACGAGATCGATTGAGTGAACTCTTACAGATCGGTCAAGTGAATGGGAAGGGACTGCAAAAACGTCTGACCATGTTTCGAATTAGTGAAGCGAAGCTTATGCAAGCTCTTTTAACGATAGACGAGGAGGAACAAGAATGATGAAAGACATCGCAACCCCTGCACGGACGAAGGAAATATTACAGAAACACGGATTTTCCTTTAAAAAGAGTTTGGGACAGAACTTTCTGATCGACCCGAACATTTTAAAAAATATTATCTACCATGCAGGAATCGATAAGCGGTCAGGCGTTATAGAAATCGGCCCGGGTATCGGTGCGTTAACAGAACCAATCGCACGTGCTGCAGGCAAAGTCGTAGCTTTTGAAATTGATGGTCGACTTCTCCCCGTGTTGGAGGATACGCTTTCTCCTTATCCGAATGTTACGGTCGTGCACCAAGATATATTAGAAGTAGACTTAAATGCAGTTATTGAAGAACAATTTGCTGATTTTGATGAAGTTACAGTCGTTGCGAACCTTCCGTACTACGTAACAACTCCAATCATTATGAAGTTTCTCATGGGGAAGGTTCCTATTGAGCGAATGGTTATTATGATGCAACGGGAAGTAGCAGATCGTATAACAGCAGTTCCTGGAACCAAAGCATACGGATCTCTTTCCATCGCAATTCAGTACTATATGGATGCAGAAGTATCTATGATCGTCCCAAGAACTGTATTCATGCCACAACCTAATGTGGAGTCTGCGGTACTTCGTTTGTCACGAAAAGCAACCCCACCTGCCTTTGTAATTAATGAAGAGTTTCTTTTTAAAGTTGCTAGGGGTTCGTTTGTGCAGCGTCGGAAGACGATTTTAAATAATCTACAAGCGTCGCTATCGCAAGGAAAAGCGAAGAAGGAAGCAATTCTCGAAGCACTTTCTACAGCTGAGATCAATCCAACTCGAAGAGGAGAAACACTTTCTATTGAAGAATTCGCTACATTGTCTAACGCATTGTATGAAGAGTTTGGACGTAGCGTAAACTAAGAGAAATAGAATTTATGACTATTTCAAGAAAAAAAGAATGTCGAAACATGAAAATTTACTATAAAAGGATTGACAAAGAGGAATTCAACCTGTTAAAATTTGAATTTTAATTGACAGAACTTTTTAACTGTGTTATGATAATACACAGTGAGGTGGAAGCGACGTGCCAAAAACATTAGCGGACATTAAAAAGTCATTGGATGCCCACTTAGGAAAACGCCTGCACCTTCGTGCAAACGGCGGTCGTAAAAAAACGATCGAAAGAGCTGGAATCCTTCGTGACACGTATCGTGCAGTATTTGTAGTGGAACTTGATCAGGACGAAAATGCTTTTGAACGGGTATCATACAGTTATGCGGATATTTTAACTGAAGCAGTTGAAATAACGATACTGGACGGTGGAGACACCACAGCGTTTGAGATTAAATAGCACTTTTATCATTTTTGATTTATTCTTAGATAAAACACCTTCGACTCTTCTTCAAGAGTCGAAGGTGTTTTTTGTGTGTATCGGTGCATACTAAGTCTGTCAGCCAAGAAGGAGGAAACCTAAATGGCGAGAAGAAACGGCGTAATGTCTGAGCAATTGAAAGAGGAAATTGCAAAAGAATTAGGATTTTACGATGTGGTTCAACGTGAAGGTTGGGGTGGCATTAAATCACGAGATGCGGGAAATATGGTAAAACGCGCAATTGAGATGGCAGGACGTGGCATGGGGGACAACGAACGCCCACATTAACATGGAGATAACCCTGTAGCTAGACCCAAATCCAACGAATGGCTGACAAGTAGAGTTGTTGCTATGCATGAAGAGTGCAAGCACAACTCTTTTTTGCGTGTTCTTAACACTTTTTTATCGAATACAGGCACTTTTATTCCTGCCTATGGTAAAATAGTGAACAATGAAGTTTGAATGGAGGCAGCCAGATGAGGATGATATCTGAAAAAGCGCCCGCTAAAATAAATTTAACGCTCGATGTCCTGCAAAAACGCCCGGACGGTTTCCATGAAGTTGAAATGATCATGACGACGGTAGATCTTGCAGATCGCATTTGGCTGAAGCCTTTAGATCGTGGCATTACAATCCGTTCTTCAGAACGGTTTGTACCGAATGATAAACGTAATCTTGCTTGGCAGGCAGCAGATATATTACGGAAAAAGTTTGATATCCGTAGTGGTGTAGAAATTACTTTAGACAAGAACATTCCCGTGGCTGCAGGTTTGGCCGGCGGGAGCTCTGATGCAGCTGCTACATTACGCGGGCTTAATAGATTGTGGGATCTTGGACTTTCCTTGGACGAGCTAGCAGAACTTGGTGCAAGTATTGGTTCAGACATTCCTTTTTGTGTATATGGTGGGACAGCTCTCGCTTCTGGTCGCGGAGAGCACATCCAACACTTATCGGTCCCACCGAATTGTTGGGTTGTATTAGCAAAGCCTCCGATTTCCGTTTCTACTGCAGACATCTACGGCGGACTTGATATCCAAGGCATACAGCATCCCGATACCGCAGGAATGATTGAAGCACTGCGCACATCCAACTATGATGCGCTGTGTAAAAAGGTCGGGAATGCGCTCGAGCCAGTTACGATGAATCTACATCCACAAGTAAGTGTTTTGAAAGAACAGATGTTGAAGTTCGGAGCAGACACGGTACTTATGAGTGGAAGCGGACCTACAGTGTTCGGACTTGTGCAACACGAATCTCAAGTCGCTCGTATTTATAACGGATTAAAAGGATTCTGCCCGGAAGTGTATGCAGTCCGGATGATGGGAGAACGTATCAATCTTGCTTGAAAACGTACGATTGTGGTAGTCTGAAGTTATAATATTCGGGTTTTAGGAGTTGTTGGATATGAAGTGGAAGAGGAGTGAACGTCTCGTTGAGATGACACGCCATCTGTTGGAGAACCCTCACCAACTCATCCCGCTAACGGTTTTCTCAGAACGTTTTCAGTCAGCAAAGTCATCAATTAGTGAAGACCTGACAATTATCAAAGAGACATTTGAAGAAACCGGGACCGGAAAGTTGGTAACGGTATCAGGTGCAGCTGGTGGTGTGAAATACATTCCGTTGATGTCAGATCAAGCGGTGCAAGAAGTGATTGCACAACTGATTGAAGAGTTAGGTCATTCGGATCGGTTACTACCAGGCGGCTATTTGTATTTGACAGATTTGCTTGGTAATCCTCAGCTGATGGACAAAGTGGGACGAGTATTCGCTTCGGCTTTTGCTAACCAAGACATTGACGTTATTATGACTGTTGCTACGAAAGGTATTCCGATTGCACAAGCAATTGCGCGTCATTTGAATGTACCTGTTGTTATTGTTCGTCGGGACAGCAAAGTGACTGAAGGCTCAACAGTCAGTATTAATTATGTATCCGGGTCGACGCGGAGAATCCAGACTATGGTGTTGTCGAAGCGTAGTATGAAGAGTGGTCAGCGAGTCTTAGTGACAGATGATTTCATGAAAGCTGGAGGTACAATGCTCGGCATGCGCCACTTGGTCGAAGAATTCGATTGTGAGCTTGCAGGAGCCGCTGTATTAGTGGAATCTGAACACACTGAAGAAGTTCTCGTTGAAAAGTACTGTTCACTTGTGAAACTTAGAAAAGTGAATGAACGGAACCGCACAATTGAGATAGAAGACGGTAACTACTTTTCGGAAGGTGGAAATCAGGTATGAATTACGTTGCGACAGAACAGGCTCCAAAAGCAATCGGTCCTTACGCACAAGCAGTCAAAGTAAAGGGGATGGTATACACATCCGGTCAAATTCCTTTGCAAATCAACGGTGAAGTTGCAGGAACAACGATTGAAGAGCAAACGAACCAAGTGTTTGAAAATCTGAAAGCGGTTCTTTCGGAAGCGAACTCGTCACTCAGTCAAGTCGTCAAGGCTACAGTATTTATCAAAGACATGAATGAGTTTGGTGCATTGAATGAGATCTATGCACAGCATTTTGGAGATCATACACCGGCGCGTTCAACAGTCGAAGTAGCTCGACTGCCTAAAGATGTAAAAGTAGAAATCGAAGTAGTGGCAATCGCTGCTGAGTAATGAAAGACGTTCCTTTCGGGGAACGTTTTTTTCGTATTCTCTCATAAATACGGAAAGTTGTCGGAAAATTAAATTTGTATAAAGGGATTTAAGGAGTTATGTAGAAATTGTATAACACACGTTTTCAAGAAAGGGGAATGGGAACGATTATGCAAGTTACAAATGTTCGCTTACGAAAGATTGAAACGAATGGAAGAATGCGTGCAATCGCCTCTATTACATTTGATGAAGAATTTGTAGTTCACGATATACGGATTATCGAAGGAAATGAAGGACTCTTTGTGGCTATGCCAAGTAAACGGACGCCTGATGGCGAGTTTAGGGATGTAGCTCATCCGATCAACCCTGCTTCACGAACAAAAATTCAAGAAGCTGTTTTAGGCGCATATTTTGCCGAGGAAAGTGAGCCGGTTTTTGAAGAAGTCTCAGTATGAATAACGATGTGTCGATGAATTGTCACAGAGCCGCGGCTATTTCAGGCAGCGGCTCTTTTCATGCCTTTCAACTCGACTTTTCAAGAAAAATACCAATAATAATAGGATAATGTCTTCAAATTGTCAAGTAGGAATAGTTGAAAAAACATGCCAGGTCAGATATAGTCTAATATGAAAATAAAGATGGGGGACAGCTCATGACACATACATACGCAATTGTCCTGGCAGCAGGCCAAGGCACGCGCATGAAATCGAATTTATACAAAGTGCTTCACCCAGTTTGTGGGAAACCTATGGTAGAACACGTGATTGATCACGTGAAGGGAATTGGAGCAGATCGAGTTGTAACAGTCGTGGGACACGGTGCTGAACTTGTAGAAGAGACGCTAGGTGAAAAGAGCGAGTATGTCCTTCAAGCGGAACAGCTCGGAACAGCTCATGCAGTTCAACAAGCAGAAGCGCTACTTGGTGATTTAGAAGGCACGACACTTGTTATTTGTGGGGATACACCACTCATTCGTTCAGAAACGATGGCTTCACTCGTTCAAGAACACAAAGAACTCGGTGCAAAAGCAACCATTTTAACAGCTATTGCAGACAATCCAACAGGATATGGTCGTATTATTCGTGGTGAACAAGGTGAAGTGCTTAGAAATGTAGAGCAAAAAGATGCGACACCTGAAGAGCAAGCGGTTACTGAAATCAATACTGGTACATACTGTTTCGATAACCGAGCACTGTTTGATGCGCTTAAAAAAGTGAAAAATGACAATGCACAAGGTGAATACTATTTACCAGACGTTATGGGAATCCTTCAATCTGAAGGGGCGCTTATCGGAGCGCACGTTTCAGGTGACTTCAGTGAGACACTAGGAGTGAATGACCGTGTCGTGCTCGCACAGGCAGAAGCGGTCATGCGCGATCGAATCGCAGAAAAGCATATGCGTAACGGTGTGACAATCATCGCTCCAGCAACGACCGTGATTAGTGCAGATGCAGTAATCGGTCGGGATACGGTGCTTCTACCGGGAACAATAATAGAAGGTCATAGTGTCATTGGAGAAGAATGCGTCATTGGACCGAATAGCCATATCGTAAACAGCGAAATCCGTAATCGCACGACTATCCACTCATCGGTCGTGAAGTCCAGTAAAATTGGTTCGGAGACGTCTGTCGGACCGTTCGCTCACGTCCGTCCTGAAACGGATCTCGGTGACCATGTAAAAGTCGGTAACTTTGTTGAGATAAAGAAATCTTCCTTCGGTGAAGGCAGTAAAGTATCACACCTTAGTTATATCGGGGATGCGGAAGTAGGTTCTTCTGTTAATATTGGATGTGGATCCATTACGGTCAATTATGACGGTAAGAACAAATTTAAGACAATCATTGAAGATGAGGCCTTCATCGGCTGTAATTCAAACTTAGTAGCTCCAGTCACAGTTGGCAAAGGGTCATACGTGGCAGCTGGTTCAACAGTGACGAAAAATGTACCCGAAGACTCACTTGCAATCGCACGTGCTCGCCAAGAGAACAAAGAAGGATACGCAACAAAACTAAACTCTAAACGATAAAACAGGAGGTCCATCATGGGCAATCACTATCCAAATAGCAAACTGAAACTATTCACTTTAAATGCAAACGAACCTTTAGCGCAAGAAGTAGCTGACGTCATCGGCCGACCACTCGGTCAATGTTCTGTAAAGCGTTTCAGTGATGGAGAAGTTCAAATCAATATCGAAGAAAGTATTCGTGGATGTGATGTCTTCGTAATCCAGTCAACTTCTAATCCAGTCAACGATAACTTGATGGAACTTCTTATTATGATTGATGCATTACGACGTGCATCTGCACGTACAATCAATGTAGTAATGCCTTACTATGGATATGCTCGTCAAGACCGTAAAGCACGTTCACGTGAGCCAATCACAGCGAAGCTTGTTGCAAACCTTCTTGAAAAGGCAGGCGCAGATCGTGTAATTGCTATGGATCTTCACGCTCCACAAATCCAAGGCTTCTTCGATATTCCAATCGACCACTTGGTTGCTGTACCTTTACTTTCGGATCACTTTAAAAACCGAGGATTCAAAGGCGATGACATCGTTATCGTTTCACCGGATCATGGCGGAGTGACACGAGCTCGTAAAATGGCAGACCGTTTGAAAGCACCAATTGCAATTATTGACAAGCGTCGTCCAAGACCAAATGTCAGTGAAGTAATGAACATTGTAGGGCAAGTAGACGGCAAAATCGCAATCCTAATCGATGATATTATCGATACAGCTGGTACAATCACTGCTGGTGCGAGTGCTTTGATTGAAAGTGGTGCAAAAGAAGTCTATGCTTGTTGTACACACCCAGTATTATCAGGACCTGCTATTCAACGTATTAATGATTCACAGATTAAAGAATTAGTCATTACCAATACAATTGAGCTTCCTGAAGACAAAAACTCACCTAAAATCAAGCAATTGTCAGTTGCAAAACTTATGGGTGACGCAATTGTACGTGTGTTCGAAGAGAAATCCGTCAGCACGTTGTTCGATTAAATTGACAACTGTCCAGCTGTGATCATGTATTTAATGTTTTGGAACGTCATGTAAGGGGTATTTACTATGTAGGATAACTTTTAATAAAAAAGGGGACTAATCATATGAGTACAGCATTACAGTCAGAAAAACGAGAACTTACACCACAGTCAGGATTACGTCAATTACGTCATGAAGGAAAAGTTCCTTCTGTCGTATACGGATTCAATACGGAGTCAACTTCAATTAGCGTAGAAGAACGAGACCTTATTAAAACGATTCAACAGCATGGCCGAAATGGTGCATTCAAATTGGACGTTGATGGTAAGAAAGTAGATGTCATGTTGAGTGACTACCAAGCTGACGTGTTAACTGGGAAAGTCGAGCACGCAGACTTCTTGGCTATCAATATGTCCGAAGAACTTGAAGTAGACGTTGCAATTCAATTAACAGGACAATCTGTTGGTGAAAAAGCAGGTGGCGTTGTTCAACAGCCACTATGGGAAGTTAAAGTTAAAGCGAAACCATCTGATATTCCTGAGCATATCGAAGTAGATGTGTCTAAATTGGATATCGGTGAAACAATCCAAGTCTCAGATATGCGTGAAGGTGCGAAGTACGAAATCCTAAACGAAGACGAAGAGATAATCGTTCTTATTTCTGCTCCACGAACTGATGCAGAACTAGAAGCACTCGATGAAGAGACTTCTGGTCCAACAGAAGAGGTTGAAGTTGTAAACGAGAAAGACGAGGAAAAATAATACTTACAAACAGCGCGCGGCATCCCGTGCGCTTGTTTTCTGTTTAACGATTTTTTTGAAAGAAAGAGAGTAGTTAAATGAAAATGATAATTGGACTCGGGAATCCGGGTAAACAATATGCAACTACGCGTCATAATGTGGGCTTTCAAGCAATTGACTTACTAGCAGAACAACTTAATGCACCTGTTATGCAAACGAAGTTCAATGGAATGATTACAACTGTTTACGTGGGGACAGAGAAAGTCATGCTCGTGAAACCACTAACGTTCATGAACCTATCGGGAGAATGCGTGAGACCACTCATGGATTATTATGAGATCGATGATGACGAAATTGTCGTAATTTACGATGATCTTGACCTTGTTCCAGGAAAACTACGTCTACGAGCTAAGGGCGGTGCCGGTGGACATAACGGCATGAAATCTTTAATTGCCCATTTAGGAACGAATGAATTCAATCGTATTCGTATCGGTGTTGGCAGACCAGATGGTCCAATGAGCGTTGCAGATTATGTACTAAGTTCTTTCGGTAAAGATGAGCAACCCCTAATTCAAGAAGCTGTAGAAAAGAGTGCTGCAGCTACACGTGCATGGGTAAATCATCCGTTTCTTGAAATAATGAACGAATATAACGGTGCGTAAGCATAAGTAAGCCCTGAATGGCCTATACTTGTACAAAAAGAGGCGATCTCAAGGGTGATTTCTTATCGTTGTAAACATTGTCGTATGGAAGTCGGTTCAATCCCATTCGCATCCGTTAAGGAAACGATTCGGGACTTACAGAAGGCTGATGAAAAAAACACGGAGCGCTTCATTGAAGTGACAGACCGTGGAAAACTTGAAGTTCGCTGTATTTGTGAACAGTGTGAGCGTACGATGCACGCGTCTCCAAACTATTACACAGTTGAAAAGTGGCTTCAGTGAGAAGCCGGGCTTTGGCACCTATTTAAGGTGTGCAAAGCTTTTTGTGCTTATGCATTTCAGTAAGAAAGGGACGGATTCGAATGGATTCACTACTAAACTATTATCAAACGACAGGGGAAATCGAGCGGTTAATAGGTGAACTCCAACAAGGGCACGATCGGCAATTGCTGACAGGCCTTACTGGGGGTGCAAAAACACTACTCTTTCAAACATTGCAGCAAGATACAAGTCGTCCTCTGCTAATTGTTTCACCGAATATGTTGCAAGCGCAGCGTACATATGAAGATCTTGTCAAGCTGCTAGGGGAAAGTCGCGTTCACTTGTATCCTGCAGAAGAACTCGTTGCTGCAGACTTCGCATTTGCCAGTTTCGAATTGCGAGCGGGTCGTATCGACACACTTAATCATATGGCTACGGAATGCGAAGGTATCTACATTACGCCAGTAGCAGGATTGAAAAAAATTGTCCCTTCAAAAGAACGTTGGGAAAGCAGTACTTTATCCGCGGCAGTTGGGGATTCTATCGAAATGGATGAGTGGCTTCACCGTCTTACTAGTATGGGATACACCCGCCAAGACATGGTTACAGCCCCAGGTGAAATTGCACTGCGTGGCGGTATCTTAGATGTCTATCCACTGACTAGTGAAGACCCAATACGTATTGAACTTTTTGATACGGATATCGATTCCATCCGTACGTTCTCTGCTGAAAATCAGCGCTCTACAGGAAAACTGCAGCAACTCACGCTTTTACCTGCAATGGAATTTACTTGGTCTGCACAGGACCTCCACCAGATCGCTGACAAGTTGGAGAACGCCTTGTCGAAAAGCTTGAAGAAAGTGAAGGATGAGCTCGTTAAAGAAAATCTACTCCTATCTATATCAGGAGATATTGAGCTAATGCGTGCTGGTGTTCAACCTGAAAACATGGTGAAGTATGCTGGTTTTGCAACCGAACAAGTGGCAGAACTCGGAAGTTATTTACCGTCAAATGCTTTAGTTCTGTTCGATGAAATCAATCGTATTCAAGAAACAGCTGCAACGCTTGAAAAAGATGAAGAAGAATGGCGTATGTCGTTGTTGGAAGAAGGAAAGATTGTCCACGATGCTAAATTATCCGTATCTTTTACTGAAGCTCATGCAGCGCTAAACACACAAGCGATTTATTTGTCGTTATTCACAAGAAGTCTGCCAGGAATTACGGTAAAGGAAATTATCGCGTATTCTTGTAAACCGATGCAACAATTCCATGGACAGATGAATTTGTTGAAAACGGAAATGGAACGATGGAAGCAAAATAATTATAATGTGTTCATCCTCGCAGAAGGAAAAGAACGTGTTGACCAAGTACACTCTATTCTTCGTGATTATGATATCGAAGCGACAGAAAATGGCGTAGCGACAAGAGAAGGTGTGATTACGGTATTGGATGGTAGCATCCATGCAGGCTTTGAATTCCCAATGCACCGCTTGGTTGTCATTACCGATGGCGAGTTATTCAAAGGAAAACCGAAACGGAAAACTCGTCCTCAAAAGGCGTCGAATGCAGAACGTATTAAAAATTATTCAGAGATTAAGCCTGGCGATTACATTGTGCATGTCAATCACGGAATTGGTAAGTACTATGGTGTTGTCACATTAGAAGTTAGTGGAATCAGTAAAGACTACCTCGATATTCGATACCGTGGTGAAGATAAACTATTTGTACCAGCGGACCAAATAGATTTAATTCAGAAATATGTAGCATCGGGTGAAAAGGAACCGAAACTTCATAAACTGGGCGGCCCTGAGTGGAAAAAGACCAAAACGAAAGTGACTGCTGCAGTGAAAGACATTGCAGATGATCTCATCAAGTTGTACGCCGAGCGTGAAGCACAAAAAGGCTTTGCGTTTTCAGAAGATGACGATCTCCAGCAGTCCTTTGAAAATGCGTTTCCATATGAAGAGACGGAAGATCAGCTTCGTTCAATTGTTGAAGTGAAGCGAGATATGGAAAAAGAAAGACCGATGGATCGGTTGCTGTGCGGGGATGTTGGATACGGAAAAACTGAAGTGGCAATCCGTGCAGCATTTAAAGCGGTAACAGACGGGAAACAAGTTGCTTTCCTCGTCCCGACTACCATTTTAGCGCAGCAACACTACGAAACAATGAAAGCGAGATTTACAGATTTCCCTATAGAAGTCTCGTTATTAAATCGCTTCCGGTCGAAGAAAAAACAAACGGAAACGAAAAAGGGCCTTAAAAATGGAACGGTTGACGTAGTCGTTGGAACGCACCGTCTTCTTTCGAAAGATGTCGTCTATCGAGACCTGGGTCTTTTAATCGTCGATGAAGAACAGCGTTTCGGTGTCACACACAAAGAGAAGCTAAAACAGCTGAAGACCAATGTCGATGTGCTCACGCTAACTGCAACTCCAATACCTCGGACGTTGCATATGTCGATGATTGGGGTACGCGACCTGTCAATCATTGAAACACCGCCTGCCAATCGTTTTCCTGTGCAAACTTACGTTATGGAAAATAATCTAGCACTGACACGTGAAGCAATCGAGCGTGAGATGTCGAGAGGTGGACAGGTTTTCTATCTCTATAACCGTGTAGAAGATATGGCGAAAAAGGTGGATGAAATTCGACAGCTTGTCCCAGAAGCGCGGGTTGGATTTGCGCATGGTCAAATGGGAGAGGCTGCGTTAGAAGAAGTCATACTAAGTTTCCTTGAAGGAGAATATGACGTTCTAGTTACAACGACCATTATTGAAACAGGAATTGATATACCAAACGTCAATACGTTGTTAGTCCATAACGCCGATCGTATGGGGCTTTCGCAGTTGTATCAGTTAAGGGGGCGCGTTGGTCGTTCAAATCGCGTAGCGTATGCGTACTTCCTCTATGAGCGAGATAAGGTACTTACGGAAGTCGCTGAAAATCGGCTTCAGGCGATAAAAGAATTTACAGAGCTCGGATCAGGATTTAAAATCGCTATGCGTGATTTGTCCATTCGCGGAGCAGGGAATTTACTTGGATCCCAGCAACACGGATTTATCGACTCTGTCGGATTTGACTTGTACTCTCAAATGCTTCAAGATGCGGTCGAAGAGAAGCAAACAGGCATTTCTAAAGAGGACCGTCCCGATCTCGAGATTTCACTTCCAATCAATGCGTATTTACCGGATACGTATATTAACGATGGCTATCAAAAGATCCAAATGTATAAACGTGTCAAAGCGATTGAAGTTGAGGATGACTTTAACGAGTTATGGGATGAAATGACAGATCGTTTCGGTGATCTGCCATTTGAAGCTGAATTGCTACTGCGTGTTGGGCGCATTAAAGCATGGGGGAAATCTGCTGGTGTCCTGTCCATCAAGAAACGGGAACCTATGATTGAAATTCGTTTTTCATCAGAAGGAACCGCCAATATCGACGGGGCAAAACTTGTATCTGAAACAATGGTTTACGGGCGTGCAGTTGGCTTCACGATGGACAACGGGAACCTACTGATAACTGTCGATGATCGCCAACTAGGTAAACAAACTGAATTTGACATATTAGAAGCGGTAATGCGACTTTTACAAGGCGCCTCTAAAGAAACACAAGAAGTCGATGCCGAATAGAACCATCACTGCATAAAATGCCCATCCTTGAACCATACTGAGACCGTAGCGCGGATTTCAATTGGAAAGTGAGGCATCATGCATGAAGGCAACCGGTATCGTCCGCAGAATCGATGACTTAGGAAGAGTGGTCATCCCAAAAGAGATTAGACGAACACTTCGGATTCGCGAAGGGGATCCACTCGAAATTTTTACGGACCGTGATGGAGAAGTTATTTTAAAGAAATACTCCCCAATTTCAGAGTTAGGCCAATTTGCAGTAGAATATGCAGAAACGTTGTATCAGACGCTCGGCACGCCGACACTAATCAGCGATCGCGATGAAGTAATCGCAGTGGCGGGACTTGCTAAGAAAGATTATATGAATCGACAAATTTCCGCGGACGCAGAAGAAATGTTAACGCAACGCACCATGATAACGGAAAAGATGGAAAAGACGATTGAATGGGTTCCGGGTCAAACTGAGCAAGTGAAATCGTATTGTGTCACACCAATCGTCGTAAATGGGGATACCATTGGAGCAATCTATCTATTTTCCAAAGTCCATTTCATCGGTGAAGCGGAACAAAAAACAGCGGAAACCGCAGCATTATTTTTGGCAAAGCAAATGGAACAGTAAGGCGCCTGCACAACCTGGGAAAATCAGGGTGTGCGGGTTTTTTTTGTGTCCGTTTCAGTCAGGCTGTCGTTTCAATCATCCAATGGTATAATGAACACCATCTACAACATGAAAGAGGATTCAGTATGGCAGCATCAGAGTGGAATATGAAAGCATTCATGAAAGGCGCGTCAATTCTTACAATTTCCGCCTTGATTGTAAAACTCTTAGGGGCAATCTATCGGGTCCCTTTTCAAAACCTAGTCGGTGATAAAGGATTTTATATTTACCAGCAAGTGTATCCCTTCGTTGGGATTTTCATCATCTGGACGACGTATGGGGCTGCGGTTGGTATCTCTAAGCTATTGGCAGATACGCAGATTCCAGAAAAACGACGTGCTATATTAAAACTATCTTTCATCTATTTGAGTGTCTTGAGCGTCATCGCTTTTGCAGCACTCTTCCTTGGGGCTCCTGTAATTGCTTCCCTAATGGGCGACATAGAATTAGCACCACTATTGAGGACGGGTGCTTACGTCCTGCTTGTTATGCCATTTCTCGCTGTGTTTAAGGGAACGTATCAGTCTCGAGGAGAAATGATTCCAATCGCAGTCTCTGGTGTCGGGGAGCAAGGAATCCGTGTTGCGATTATCCTCATTGGAACATGGCTAGCGGTGCAGTCACAAGCATCCCTATACGAAACTGGAACAATAGCAGTTTTCGGGGCAGTCGTGGGGCAGACCGCGGGCGTCGTTATTCTCGCACTCTGGAGCTGTAAATCATATAAGGCTCCTTTTGTCACGGTGTCTCTAGACAAAAAGCAAGTAATCAAAGACCTTACGCTCATCAGCTTAAGTGTCAGTGCAAGTTCGCTAATTATACTGATGTATCAAATGGTCGATGCTTTTACAATTTTGAACCTCTTAACGAACTCTGGTCTACAAGAGGAATCCGCCATGACGTTAAAAGGGATTTACGATCGAGGCCAACCACTTGTACAGCTTGGTAGTCTCATTGCAACTACACTTGCGATGGCTATTGTGCCACTCATTGCGCATCATACAGCGATATCTGGTGGTCGAAGTGCGTGGCCGTTTGTGCGATTGACATTCCGAGTTGCAATTTTGTTCGGTTGGGCTGCAGCTATAGGTCTTGCTGTATTGCTGCCGCAAGTGAATGTGTTATTATTTGAAACAAATGAAGGCTCATTTGCACTCGCTGTGTTTTGTATCCAGATATTCTGGTTGTCGCTCGTATTGCCTTTATGTGCGATCTTGCAAGGAGCAGGATCTGGAAAAATTCCAGCTGTGCTGCTTCTCATCGGACTTAGTGTGAAAATCGTGGCGAACGTATTGCTCGTTCCTCGATTTGGTATCACGGGCGCCGCATTTGCTGGCAATATCGGGTTTGCAGTAACAGCAGTAGGTTTGCTCGTCTACTTTAAACGGTTATGGCCAGAGCGTCTTGCGCCTGGACGATTTTATGGATGGATTTTGATAGCAACGGTTGCGATGCTTGCTGTTGTCGAGTCGTGGTTAACTATAAGTAATACGTTACCTGCAAATCTCGGTTCTAGACTTGGCGCTGCACAATCTGCATTACCTGCAGTTGTGTTAGGGGCCACTGTGTTCCTTATACTTGTTATGAAGTCTCGTGTCCTCGCAGAAAAGGACTGGTACTTGTTGCCGTTTGGTAAGCGATTGGCACAGGTACAATTATTATTGACGAAAAAGAGAAGGTGATGGCATGTATCCAATTACGATTGTAGGACTTGGTGCCGGTGAGCTAGATCAGTTGTCCGTTGGTGTTTACCGAAAACTAAAAGCGGCACAGACACTAGTAGTCCGGACAGATCAGCATCCAGCTGTGGACGAATTGAAGGCTGAAGGCGTACTTATGACGAGCTTTGACAATATATATGAATCCCAAGACGCATTTGAAGCGGTTTACGATGAAATCGTTAAGGAACTGTTAACGATCGCGGAAGAAAAGGCTGTGACGTATGCGGTTCCGGGTCATCCTCTTGTTGCAGAAAGAACGGTACAACTACTGATTGAACGGGAAAAGGCGGGTCAAGCGGTACTTGAAATTGCAGGCGGTAATAGCTTTTTAGATCCCATCTTTGCAGCTCTTAGAATTGATCCAATTGAAGGGTTTCAGCTTGTAGACGGTACTGAATTAAGACAAGATGATATACAAATGCGCCAGCATGTACTGATTGGTCAAGTGTACGACTCGTTTGTTGCTTCAGACGTGAAGTTAACGCTGCTTGAGAAGTATGCAGTAGACCATCCGGTGACGATTGTGACAGCTGCAGGAACTTCTGCTGAAGAAGTTCGCACAGTGCCGCTTGTTGAACTGGATCGTGAAACACGTATTGATAACTTAACGACGGTGTACGTACCGCCCGTTATCGAGCAGACAAATCGATTGAAGGAATGGCAGACATTCCGTGAAATCATCGCTAAACTGCGGAGTCCTGAAGGGTGTCCGTGGGATCGTGATCAGACTCATGAATCGTTGAAGCGATACATGATTGAAGAAGCACATGAGGTGTTGGATGCGATTGATCGCGAAGACGATGACGCTCTAATTGAGGAATTAGGCGATGTGTTGCTTCAAGTATTCTTGCATGCGCAAATCGGTGAGGACGATGGGTATTTCACAATAGAAGACATTTTGCAGGCAGTCGGTGACAAAATGATTCGGAGACACCCACATGTATTTGGAGAAACTGATGTGGCAGATGCTGAGGAAGTCATGAAAAACTGGCAAGATATTAAGAGTGAAGAGAAACCTAAAAAGGAATCTTTGCTGGATGGACAAGCATTATCCAGCTCTTCTCTTTTAACTTCGTTCAACTATCAGAAGGCTGCAGCGCGTGTCGGATTCGATTGGCCAGATGTAGCAGGGGCTTTTGAAAAGTTCGAAGAGGAATGGCAGGAATTTAAAGACGAAGTGGCGAACGGAACTCAAGACTCCCGAACAGATGAGCTTGGAGATGTCTTTTTCACGCTCGTCAATATTGCTCGGTTCTTAAAATTGTCTCCGGAAGAAGCTATGCAGCACGCGAATCAGAAATTTAATGACCGATTTTCTTATATTGAGTGCTCCGTTGCAACTGGACGAGGCTCTTTTGACGACTACTCGGTGGATGAACTAGAAGAGTTTTGGCAACAAGCGAAACGAAAGGGAGGAAAACAGGATGAGACTCGATAAATATTTGAAAGTGTCTAGGTTAATTAAACGCAGAACCTTAGCGAAACAAGTAGCCGACCAAGGTCGTATCACAATTAACGGTAAAGTAGCGAAAGCATCATCAGACGTTGCACCAGGTAATGAACTTGCAATTCGTTTCGGTCAAAAGATTGTCACGGTCGCGGTAAACGAATTAAAAGCTTCTACGAAAAAAGAGGATGCAACATCGATGTATACAATTCTTAAAGAAGAAAAGCTTGAAAAAGTAGACCCGGAATTTGTGGATGACGAAGACTAAGAAAACATGACAGGAACTTTCCTGTCATGTTTTTTGTTGGGGTTGCATAGGATGGCAGTGTACAAATCAGACAGGGGGACATACTATGCAAATTCAAACTGAAAGCCCAGCTTACACAATTCCATCCGGTGATCACGTCGTGACCATGCGGAACCGTAAACGAATGGATCTCACATCTGTTAAAACGATTGACCGTTTTGACCAAGAAGAGTTTTTAGTCCGCACATCGCAGGGGATGCTTACAATTAAGGGAGAAGAATTACGCATCGTTCACTTGGATGTCGACAAGGGACTTCTCACGCTCGAAGGAACTGTCGCGACACTTCAGTACGATGAAGAAGAGACAGGCTCTCGTAATTTCCTCCATAAATTGTTCGGATGAGCATAACTGCGCAGTTTGTGAGCTTACTCGCGATGATTGGAACAGGAATCATCGCAGGTGCATTCATGGATATGCTTGGCGCTGGAATTGCGAATACAGGTAAGACTTCGATTATCCGGAAACGAGCCATCTGGCTTGAAGGGATTGGTTGGATTCTTACCGGTTGTTTCGCCTTTGCGGTATTGTTTGTGTTCAGAGATGGGGCGTGGCGGATGTACGACCCGCTCGCCCAACTGTCAGGATTGCTGTTATATGCTGCTGTTTTCTATAAACCTTTTCGTTTGCTTGGTAGAGTTGTAATCATCTTACTCATCCGTCCAGTTCTATTGGTGTTTAAAATCCTATTCTGGTTCATCCGATACGTTTTCCGGCTTGTACGTGGCTTTTTTAGGCTTCTTAGCCAGCCCTTTCGATTCATCTATCATCGACTTTTCAGATATCGCTTCAAAAAAGTTACAAAGTAACGTATACTATATACTTAAGATATCTGTAAAATTGTAATTGAGGGGATGTGCAGGAGATGGAGCAAAAGGCTAGGAAGTTTTCTTCCTCATCGGTTGCGTCAATTGAAACTGAATATGTCCGCTCCATGCAACGAAAAGAGGATTGGCGACGGAAGCAAAAGAAACGGCTGAAGATGAAGCTAATGGCTTTTGCACTCATTATCGTAGTCACTTTCGGAGGCATTGCGAGCTATAATCACCAACAGAAAGAATTGTTGGCCTCAAAACAGCAAGAAAAGCAGGAATTGATTGAACAGCTAGCTGTGACGGCAGGCGAACAAGAACAGTTAAAGCAACAGTTATTAAAGCTTGATGACGAAGAGTACATTGCAAAGCTTGCGCGTAAGGAATACTTCGTTTCGAATAAGAACGAAATTATTTTTTCTCTTCCTGAAGGGAAGAAAAAATTGAACAAAAAAGACGACGGAAAAGAGTAGTCTTATTGACACTCTTTTTTTGTTGGATATAATGAAAGTAGGAATCTTGCCGCGGCAAGACCCGTAAAAAACGGTTGCTAGACTTCTGAAACAGAAGTCTGCTTAAATTCTAAGGAGGAGCATTTTTTTTATGTCAATTGAAGTAGGCAGCAAACTAGAGGGTAAAGTGACAGGGATTACAAATTTTGGAGCATTCGTTGAATTGCCGACAGGCGTTACAGGACTTGTCCACATCAGTGAAGTGGCAGACAACTACGTCAAAGATATTAATGATCATTTAAAAGTCGGAGACATGGTTGAAGTGAAAGTCATGAACGTCGGTTCTGATGGCAAGATCGGTTTGTCGATTCGGAAAGCAAAACCGGAATCCGAACAACGACCGCAGCGCCCACAGCGCCCGTCACGCCCTCGTCAAGGTGGAGGAGGACGTCCTCCTGAACGTCCTGAGAATTTCGAAACGAAAATGGCGAAATTCATGAAGGAAAGTGAAGAAAATCTAACGACACTTAAGCGAGCAACTGAGTCGAAACGCGGAGGACGCGGAGCACGCAGAGGCTAAAAGTGTTTTAGATCGGTTGGAAACGACCCTTTTGAGCTGTTTCAATACAGAAAAAAATGTCTTATAGATAAAAGCTGAGGAGTGAGCGCAAACTTTGCGCAACCTCGGCTTTTTTTGTTGTGTAAAAAACGAGAAGTGGATGTGATTATTACCTCACTCACTTGGAGCAACGTAAAAGCGGTTGCCACCTAATCTCGCGACCAATCAAGAGAACTTAGGCGGGGCGCTCATAAAACAGGAAAAACGCTTATAAAAGGTAAAACGTGATCATAAAACACAGAACGTGATCATAACTAAGGAAAAGCGCTCATAAATCACAGAAAGCGATCATAACCAGCTGAAACCGCTCATAAAGTTCGAAAAGTGATTATAACTCCACTCACGCGGAGCAACGTAAAAGCAGCTGCCACCAAATCTCGGGACCAATCAGGAGAACTTAGGAAAGTCCTTCACAAACAAAGGAAGTAGAGTTTACAAGCGCCACCCCCACCATACAGAAACCACACAAACACAAAAAAGGACTTGTCTAAGTAGACAAGTCCTTTCCAATACGTTTTTATGGCGGCAGAGGGGATCGAACCCCCGACCTCACGGGTATGAACCGTACGCTCTAGCCAGCTGAGCTACGCCGCCGTTTAAATGTTCGGCAATGTGAAGCTCACGACCTTACTTATCATACAGACTATTTACCGAACTGTCAACGGGTTTTCAGTATTTCTATACAATTCCTTATCTATTCAACTTCACTCTACTTATTCTGACTTTTCACTTAGAAAGAAAACATCCCCGTATACCGTCGAAATCTTTTTAGTACCTGGTGTCAGGAACAGACAAATTATTAGATAACGGGCCTGTATACTAACGTCAATAGATCATAGGGGGAATGAGAAATGAAGATGATCAGTAGTAATACAGAGAGAACACTATGGCAACAAGTCCAAGGTATGTTTGGGTCAATCTTACAACGGAAAGTACACTTATTGACGACATTATTATTCACAGTTGGGTCGTTCTTTTTATCTCAGGCAGTGTTATTTGATTCAGCGGTTCCATTTTTCTTACCGGTTTGGGCGTTGGCTACGATGCGTTATCCGAAGTACATGTTGCCAGTTTTCATTGGAGGAATTAGCGGAAGTCTATTCATTGGCTTAGGACAAGCGATCATTTTCATATTGCAATTAATAGTATTCAGCCTCGTCATTAGACATCCATTCACGCGGAAATCCATACCACTTACCGTAGCGGGAACTGTAATTCTCACACAAGTGTTTTGGCAGCTCATTATGTATGCAGGACAACCACCTATGAACGTACAAATTGCAATCGGTTTTGAGGCATTACTCGCTTTACTCATGACAGTCTTTCTATTCATTGCGTTTCCGCAAGTGGATAAATTATTGTACACACCTTGGCGAGCCGAACAATTAGGAGCAGCTTGTATCGTTGCAGCTATGGCTACAACAGGCATGAATAACTTGGTAATCGGCTACATTTCAGTTCCCGGGCTATTACTCTACACTGCAATCTTAATAGCAGCACTTGCGGGGGGTGTCCTGTTTTCAACAACAATCGCCATGCTAATTGCTGCGATTACTGGGATGGCGGAACTCTCGTTTACCGGGATGATGACGGTTTATGGAATGACTGGGTTTGCTGCAGGTTCTATGAAGGGATTTGGAAAGTTAGGTGTCGCAACGGGAGGTCTCTTTGCATCTGTCTTTTTCCTATTATATGATTTGACATTGCCTCTTGATGAAACACATTTTGCGACAATTGGTGCAGCAACACTTCTATTCCTTTTGATTCCGTCAAAACGGCTTGAGTCTGTTCGAGATGTATTGCTCCCGGAGCAACAGGATTTATCCGAAAAGCGTCAGCAGTGGTTAACGCGTAGGTTGGATGAACAACTTACAGACTTTCAGCAATTTGCTTCGTTCATGTCCACGATGGTAAATGACCAGTTCCCGGCTCAGGAATCCCGCCAAATGGAACAGGTGAAAGAGACACCTAGTGCTTGTAGATCGTGTTTCCGATATACGAAATGCTGGGAATCTGGAGACGACAGCATGCCCAATCTGCTTTCTGAATGGGAAACAACGTATTCCGCCACAAAGAAAGCGGCACGTCATCGAGTAGAAGAAAAGATTCGGTATAAATGTGTGCGTCATACGGGGATGTTAGAAGAGTTGGAAGAGCGTGGTGCGGATCGATTACTAATGGGGCAATTGCAACATGGACGCAAAATGCTCGCATTACAATTACGTGATATGAGTACCCATTTGGAGAATATGATGAATGAAATCAAAGAAGATGTGACAATATACCGCCCTTCTGAAGAAGAGCTTGGTAAATGTTTGCAAGCGCAAGATATCGATTTCTTCCAAATCGATATTCTATCTGAAGAAAAGGGCGCTATGCGTATTGTGTGCTCCATTCCGGAAAGACGTTCTTCTTTTGAGACAGATACAACTGTCGCGGAACGACTCATTTTACCGATCCTTGAAGAAATGTACCAGGAACCATTCCAAGTGGAAAAGGCACTTATGAGAGAACAACCGTTTGCTCACTTGCAACTAACGTTCACGTCAGCAGTTCGTTTTTCCATGCAGTATGGTGTCATGGCAACATCAGGAGGCGGTTCGTTTTATGCAGGAGATGCCTATGAAGTTTTCCCAATCCACGACGGGTTGACGGCAGTATTGTTATCAGATGGAATGGGACAAGATATGAATGCTTATTACGAGAGCCAGAAAGTCATCCGGTTAATGCGTGAATGCCTGGACCGAAAAATGGGTCCTGAGACTGCGATGCATACGCTACATTACATGATGGCGTTAAACGGTTTAGATGATATGTATGCAACGTTAGATTTAGCACTTGTCGATTTGCAAGATGGTCGTTTATGGTCGTGGAAAGCGGGATCTATGAGTACGTATATTAAGCGGGGAGAAGAGTTTCTACGTGTCGATAGCAAAGCCGTTCCGTTCGGATTTTTACCTTCATTCACTGTTGAAGCAAAGAACGAAGAATTGAAGTCGGGCGATATTATCGTGATGATGACGGATGGAATGTTCAATGGAGATATCCCGCTCGAGCAACAGGAAAAGTCATTATGGCAGATGCTTGAGTATCATGCAGAGCTTGAATGTGACGCACTTGCAGATAGAATCATGGGAGAAATGGAGCGTAAATATAAAACAACGGCAGATGACCGTACTGTGTTGGTGATGAAAATGGATCACATCGTACCGAGATGGTCGAGTGTGAAAGTACGTACACCCTCACTTTTTCGACAAAAAGTGGTAGGATGAAGGGAGAAAATGGCGGAGGTGATGTAGGTGAAGGATAATCGATTCGGAAAGGTTCTAGCCTTCATCCGTCAAGAACAGTTGGTGCATAATGGAGATCGGGTGTTAATTGCGTGCTCAGGAGGTGTGGACTCAGTCGCACTTCTCTACTTTTTCTATGAGCACCGTATAGATATGAACATTGCACTCGGAGTAATTCATGTCGATCACTGTCTGAGGGGAGAGGAATCCGCAATAGATGGAAAAGTCGTTGCAGATATTTGTGAACAGCTTGCAATTCCATTTTACGGGAAGACTCTCCCTGTACCGGATTTACTGGCAGCAAACGGTGGAAATCTTCAAGACGTCTGCCGAAGAGGCCGCTATTCATTATTTGAAAAAACCATGTTAGAAGAAGGGTATACGAATCTTGCGATAGCCCATCATGCGGAAGACCAATTGGAAACGATGCTAATGCAACTCGCACAAGGTAGACGGCCGCGGGGAATGCCCACTCACCGAACTTTTGGCGGTGGGCAGCTGATTCGACCACTTTTACCTCTCATGAAAAAAGATTTGTATGAATACGTGGACTTACGCAACCTTCCGTATAGGGAAGATCCGAGTAACCAAAAAGATGATTACACACGCAATCGCTACAGGCATCATATTGTTCCCGTGTTGTTAACTGAACACGAGTTGGCTGCGGAGAATTCGGTACGTGTGGCGACTGCTTTACAGGAAGATGATGCATTTCTCACAGACATTGCTAAGGAGCATCTGGAACGCCTACTAACCTTTACGGATACTGGGATACCTGTTATCCATTCAAAGGATTTTCGCTCTATGCACGTAGCTTTACAAAAGAGGGTCGTTCCTCTAGTATTAAAGTATCTTTACAATGGGCAAACTATACCTGCGGTTTATAATTCTGATTTGGTAAATCAACTCATTTTTCAATTGTCTGAAGACGCTGGAAGCGCATCTATTAGCCTTCCGAATAAGTGGATTATGCAAAGAGAATATGGGGTTTCATCATTTGTTCGAGACGAAGAGGAAGAATCGAGTAATCGAATCATCCCATTTCCACCGAACGAATGGATTCATTGGGGTCAAATGAAATTGCGTTGGTGCAAGGCCTCAGCTGCTAATGTAGCCGCGCTTGTTGGCGTAACCGACTGGCGTTATTTTCAATTGGAAGAAGAACTTCCTTCTATAATCCGATCTAGACGATCTGGAGACCGTATCCAATTGAGTGGGATGGACCAACCTAAACGAGTGACTCGACTACTGATTGATGAGAAAGTAAATCAATCGGAACGAGATCGATTGCCTATTATCCTAAATGGACAGGGTCAGGTTTTGGCAATTCCAGGTATTCGTTACAGCGCAACATTCACTAAAAAACCGTCTGCTGAACAGGCGTACATACTGATGATGGTCTGGCCTGAATGACAGCGTATGTCATTTGAACAGACTTACACATTCTAGGAGGAATTTTTTCATGTTGGAAAAAGATATTCAAGAGGTTCTCATCTCTGAGGAACAACTTCAAGAAAAGGTCGCTGAACTTGGTAAGCAGCTAACAGAAGAATACCAAGACAAGTTTCCACTAGCAATTGGCGTGTTAAAAGGTGCATTGCCATTCATGAGCGATCTTATTAAACGGTTCGATGCCTACATAGAGCTCGACTTCATGGATGTTTCTAGCTATGGAAACGCAACAGTGTCTTCAGGTGAAGTTAAAATCATCAAAGACTTGAACACAAGCGTAGAAGGTCGCGATATTTTAATTGTTGAAGATATTATTGATAGTGGAAAGACGCTCAAGTATTTAGTGGAACTATTCAAGTATCGGAAAGCGAAGTCTATTAAGATTGTTACGCTTCTGGACAAGCCGACGGGCCGCAAAGTCGATTTAAAAGCAGATATGGTTGGTTTTGAAGTACCAGATGCGTTTGTTGTGGGTTATGGACTTGACTATGCAGAGAAATACCGTAATCTTCCATATATCGGCGTATTGAAAAAAGAAATTTATACGACGTGAGTGCTTTTTGAACCCTTTGACAAAAGTGTGAAAGAAGACCTTTTTCACAAGTCATTTTCTTTGTGATTCAAATTGCATATGTGATAAGATTGTCAATAGTTTTCTGTTGAAGAAATGAGGAGGCTTGGGATGAATCGAATATTTCGATACTTTCTATTATATGGGCTAATTTTTCTAGCGATCATGGGAATTTTCAGTTCGCTGAACAATCCGAACCCGAAGATGGAAAAGATCCGTTACGACGAATTTCTCACGGCATTAGAACAAGGGAAAGTGAAATCTATCGAAATTCAACCTGTCCAGTTAGTGTTAGAAGTAAAAGGACAGATGAAAGACGCGAAAAAAGATGAAACTTTCACTGCAAATGTTCCAATGAACGATGAGATGACAATGAACAATATCCGTGATCTTGCACTTGCAAAGAACGCGGAAGTAGAAATTTTGCCAGCGCCTGAAGCAAGCGCTTGGGTTTCATTCTTCACCGGCCTTGTGCCATTTATCATTATCATCATCTTGTTCTTCTTCTTGTTGAACCAAGCTCAAGGTGGCGGTGGTGGCGGTAAAGTTATGAATTTCGGTAAAAGTAAAGCGAAATTGCATACTGATGACCGTAAGAAAGTACGCTTTACAGATGTAGCGGGTGCGGATGAAGAGAAGCAGGAACTCATCGAAGTGGTGGACTTCCTGAAAGATCCTCGTAAATTCGCTGCTGTTGGTGCCCGTATTCCTAAAGGTATCCTCTTAGTAGGACCTCCAGGTACAGGTAAAACTTTGCTTGCTCGTGCTGTTGCAGGTGAAGCAGGCGTTCCGTTCTTCTCGATTTCAGGTTCTGATTTCGTTGAGATGTTTGTTGGTGTCGGTGCTTCACGTGTTCGAGACTTGTTCGAGAATGCGAAGAAAAACGCACCATGTATTATCTTTATCGATGAAATCGATGCAGTTGGACGTCAACGTGGCGCAGGCCTAGGTGGCGGACACGATGAGCGTGAACAAACATTGAACCAGTTGCTTGTTGAGATGGATGGCTTTGGTGAAAACGAAGGTATCATTATCGTAGCAGCAACGAACCGTCCAGATATTCTGGATCCAGCATTACTACGTCCGGGTCGTTTTGACCGCCAGATCACAGTAGGGCGTCCTGATGTTAAGGGCCGCGAAGCAGTACTTAAAGTACATGCTCGTAATAAGCCGCTTGATGAAACGGTTAACTTGAAAGCACTTGCTCAACGTACACCAGGTTTCTCGGGTGCAGACTTGGAGAACTTGTTAAACGAATCAGCACTTGTTGCGGCTCGTCGTAACAAAACATCAATCGATATGTCTGACATTGACGAAGCAACAGACCGTGTCATCGCAGGTACTGCGAAAACTAGTCGTGTTATTTCTGAGAAAGAACGTAAGATTGTTGCAAACCATGAAGCGGGTCACGTAGTTGTTGGTCTCATGCTTGACGATGCAGAGATTGTGCACAAGGTTACAATTGTACCTCGTGGGCAAGCAGGTGGTTATGCAGTCATGCTTCCGAAAGAAGACCGATACTTCATGACGAAACCAGAGCTTCTCGATAAGATCGCAGGACTTCTTGGTGGACGTGTTTCTGAAGAAATCGTACTTGGTGAAGTTTCTACAGGTGCCCACAATGATTTCCAGCGGGCTACAGGTATTGCACGATCCATGGTGACGGAATACGGAATGAGTGACAAACTCGGACCAATGCAGTTTGGTCAAGCACAAGGCGGAAACGTCTTCCTTGGACGTGACTTCAATTCTGAGCAGAACTATTCAGATTCAATCGCTTATGAAATCGATCAAGAAATGCAAGCCATCATTAAAGGCGAGTATGAGCGTACGAGACGGATTCTTACTGAAAATCGCGACTTGCTCGATTTGATTGCGAAGACGCTTCTAGAAATAGAAACGCTCGATGCAGAACAAATTAATCACTTGAAAGACCACGGCACACTTCCGGATCGCCCATATGAGCGTAAGGAAGTTGGCGAAGGTGTTGGAATTGACTCGACGGATGCAAATCCGGATATTACATTAGCTCCATCAGATCCTTCTGTCGGTGATTTACCGGACGGTGAAGGTACAAGTGAGCCACTTGGTTCGATTGAAGAAAAACGAAAAGATTAAAAGTGATCAGCTGACTGTCCGTAAAAAGACAGTCGGCTGTTTTTTTTGAAAAGAATTGTGGTATGATGTGAGGGAAAAAAGACTACTGAGGTTAGTGAGGAATCAGTTATGCTCTTAGTTTTAGATACAGGTAATACGAATATTGTACTTGGCGTTTATGAAGGTGAAGAGTTAATGCACCACTGGCGGATGGAAACATACCGTCAAAAAACCGAAGACGAGTATGCGATGCAAGTGAAGGCGCTCTTTTCGCACGTTGGACTCGAGTTCTCGGATATTACTGGCATCATCATATCGTCTGTTGTACCGCCAGTCATGTTCCCTCTTGAACAGATGTGTAAAAAGTATTTTAATCAGGAAGCGGTTATCGTGGGTCCTGGCGTTAAAACAGGATTGAACATTAAGTATGAGAATCCACGTGAAGTCGGTGCAGACCGTATTGTCAATGCAGTCGCTGCGATTCATGAATATGGCAGCCCGCTTGTGATTGTAGATTTCGGTACAGCTACTACGTACTGTTATGTCAACGAACACGCGGAATACATGGGAGGCGCGATTGCTCCAGGTATTAACATCTCGATGGAAGCGCTGTTTGATCGTGCATCTAAATTACCGCGCATTGAACTGACTCGTCCAGAGCACGTTGTTGGGAAAAATACAGTGTCTGCCATGCAGGCGGGTATTTTGTATGGATATGTAGGACAAGTCGAAGGGCTCGTTGGTCGTATGAAAGCAGAGAGTAAGAAAGTACCCACTGTAATAGCAACAGGGGGTCTTGCTCCGTTGATCAGTAAAGAAACGGATACTATCGATATCGTAGATGACTATCTGACGTTAAAAGGATTAAAACTGATCTACGAACGCAATCAATAAGGAGAGAATAGTAAATGAATGATTATTTAGTAAAAGCACTCGCATTTGAGGGCACGATTCGGGCATATGCCACTAAAACGACTGAAGCTGTAGGAGAAATGCAACATCGTCATTATTCGTGGCCGACTGCTACCGCTGCGATTGGTCGAACAATGACGGCGACAGTGATGATGGGCGCTATGATGAAGGGCGAAGATAAGTTAACGGTGAAGCTGGATGGCAATGGTCCAATCGGTGCAATCGTCACAGATGCCGATGCAAAAGGTCATATACGCGGATATGCTATTAATCCGCAAACACACTTCGACTTAAATGAACAAGGGAAATTGGATGTACGTCGCGCTGTTGGAACAGAAGGCATGCTCACTGTAGTAAAGGACTTAGGTCTACGAGACATGTTTACAGGCCAGACGCCCATTGTTTCAGGAGAAGTAGCAGAAGACTTCACACAGTACTTCGTTGTTTCAGACCAAGTACCATCAGCAGTTGCTCTTGGCGTTCTTGTGAATCCGGATAACACAGTAAAGGCTGCGGGTGGATTTATTCTCCAAGTAATGCCTGGTGCTACCGATGAAACAATCACGGAATTAGAGCAGCGAATTAGCCAGATGGAGCCGATCTCTAAAATGATCGACCGTGGATTGTCACCTGAAGAAGTGTTGGAAGAAGTTCTGGGTAAGGAAAATGTCCGCGTTGTTGACCAAATGGACGTAACTTTCCACTGTAATTGTTCTAAAGAGCGATTCGGAACGGCTATTAAAAGCTTAGGTGAAGAAGAAATCAAAGCAATGATGAATGAAGACGGCCAAGCTGAGGCGGAATGTCATTTCTGCTTAGAGAAATATGTCTACTCCAAAGAAGAGTTAGAGGACTTTGTCGATGAAATCCAATCTGGATCGTAATCGAAACGCGAACGAGCCTTCGAAGCGACGGTTGAAAACAAAACCGCTCGTTCTGCTGATTGTAGTTTTAGCCATTGGGAATCTCCTTTGGTTCATCAACTGGGTCGTTCCGAAAAAAGCGGAAAGCCCTTTCCAAGTCGGTGAAGAAGTAGCATCCGTTGCAGGAAAGCCGATTACGCGAGAACAGTGGATGACCGCGATGGAGAAAACGGTGGGGCGCGAAGTGTTGTTGGGGCTCGTAAATGATCAGGTCATGGAAACGGCAGCTAAAGAATACAACATCGATATTTCTGATGAAGACATCGATCGTGAATTGGCGTTGCTATCATCACTCGACGGAAAAGCCTACACAGGCCTGGATGCCGAGCAGATGCGTAGGAAAGTCCGTTCCGAACTGATCTTAAATCGAGTCTTGACGAAAGATATTGTTATCGATGATAAAGCAGTAAAGGCTTATTATGAAAAAAATGAGGCTCAGTTTGAAATTCCAACGACCTACCGAACGAGTTTGCTCGTGGCTTCTACGGAATCAGATGCGAAGCAAGCACTGAAGGAATTGAAGGGTGGATCGAGTTTCGATGTTCTTGCTAAAGAACGCTCTATCGATTCGTCCTCCGCTTCCATTGGTGGGGATCTCGGGTATATTAGCAGTCGTACTGAGGAAGTAGATCCTGCAATTCTTGAAAAAGCGAAAAAGTCGAAGGAAAAAGATGTGAGTTCCGTGTTCAAGCTTTCAGACGATACGTACGCGGTTATTCAAGTAAGTGACGTATTGAAAGGACGCTCGTTTAAACTGAAAGAAGTACAAGAGCATATTCGTAGAGAACTTGCTCTCCAGCAACTTTCCCAATCTGTTTCACCTGAAACGTTTTGGCAGGAATTCGATGCTCATTGGTTTTACGGTAAGTAAAAGCTTCGCTCTCGTAGCGAGGCTTTTTTGTTCGTTTAACATGAGTTTGTATGTATTGACAGCCAGCACAGTTTTCTTGTAAACTGAATATAATATAAAACCTACCTATTAACTAGGGATTGGAGTGTTGGAAATGAAGAAAGTAGCAAACTCTGTTGCGGAGTTAGTGGGCCAAACACCATTGGTGAAGTTAAACCGTCTCGTAGGACCTGATGATGCAGATGTCTATTTGAAACTAGAATACTTCAATCCGGGTTCTAGCGTAAAAGATCGAATTGCGCTTGCGATGATTGAAGCAGCTGAAAAGTCGGGTGAGTTAGCAGAAGGTGGTACGCTAATTGAACCGACTAGCGGTAATACAGGGATTGGACTTGCGATGATTGCAGCGGCAAAAGGATATAAAGCAGTACTTGTCATGCCGGATACGATGAGTATGGAGCGTAGAAATCTATTGCGCGCATATGGAGCGGATCTTATTTTGACGCCAGGTGCTGAAGGAATGAAAGGGGCCATCGCAAAAGCGGAGCAGTTATCCGAAGAAAATGGTTGGTTCCTACCGCAACAATTCAATAACGAGGCAAATCCTGACATTCATCGATACACGACAGGACCTGAAATTGCAGATGCGTTAGACCGTGTTGATGCATTTGTGTCAGCTGTCGGTACGGGGGGTACGATCACGGGAGTCGGAAGTGTATTGAAAGAACGGTTTAAAGACGTGAAAATCATTGCTGTCGAGCCGACGGATTCTCCAGTACTTTCAGGAGGGCAACCCGGTCCTCATAAGATTCAAGGGATCGGGGCAGGTTTTATTCCAAAAGTGCTTGATACCGAGATATATGACGAAATTACGTTGGTGTCGAACGAAGAATCGTATGAGTACGCACGTAAGTTGGCGAAAGAAGAAGGTATTCTCGGAGGGGTATCATCAGGTGCTGCTGTATTTGCAGCGCTGAAAGCAGCGAAGGAACTAGGTAAAGGAAAGACGGTCGTTGCGATTTTGGCTTCAAATGGCGAACGCTATTTAAGTACACCACTGTATCAATTCGAAGAGGAATAAGTATGTGGAGGGAGCATCAGTGCTTCCTCTTTTCTATGCATACAAGTAGGAATATTAGTTGGAAAACGGTAAACTGATACAATAGCGGCTTGAAAGCAGTGTAATAGTAGGAAGGAAGAGTTCAATGGAATTACAGTATGCGAAAGCACCTTATCAGTTAGGCGAGACAACCCTTGACTTTACTAAGGAAACGGTTGTTATGGGTATCTTAAATGTAACTCCGGATTCTTTTTCAGATGGGGGGGAATACAGCCAAACAGACGCTGCGCTTCGCCGAGCGATAGATATGTTAGCAGCAGGAGCGAAAATCATAGATATTGGTGGGGAGTCTACGCGGCCGGGTCACACACCTGTTTCGTTAGATGAAGAGTTAGAGCGGACAGTTCCTATCATTGAAGTGTTGGTGAATGAACTAGATTGTGCAATTTCGATTGATACATATAAAGCAACGGTTGCTGAAGAAGCACTAAAAGCAGGGGCACATATTATTAATGACGTATGGGGAGCGAAGCGGGAACCTAGGATTGCACAAGTCGCAAAGCAGTATGGAGTTCCGATTATTTTAATGCATAATCGAGAGCAGGCTTTGTACGAAGGTGCACTTGGGGATGAAATGCTCGCAGATCTCGAAGGTAGTATTTCCATTGCACGAGCGGCTGGAGTAGAAAACCGTAATATCTGGTTGGATCCTGGGATTGGCTTTGCGAAAGACATCTTAGAGAATATTGAAGCGATGCAGAGTTTGGATCAGCTTGCTGCGCTGGGTCACCCTGTATTACTTGGAACCTCTAGAAAGTCATTAGTCGGAAAAGTGCTGGACTTGCCTGTTGATGAACGGATGGAAGGGACTGGAGCGACCGTTTGTTATGGAATCGAACATGGTTGTCATATTGTTCGTGTCCATGACGTAAAGCCGATTGCGCGGATGGCGCGTATGATGGATGTGTTAACAGGGAAGCAAAAATATACTCAGTGAAGGTGGGACTCGGGAATGGATTTCATTCATCTAAACGAAATGCAGTTTTATGGATATCACGGAGCACTTAAGGAAGAAACGGTTCTTGGGCAGCGGTTCACGGTATCCGTATCGATGGCTGTCGATTTAGCGGATGCTGGGACGAATGATGACTTGTCCAAAACGGTGAATTACGCAGAAGCTTATGCTGTGGTACGATCTGTAGTTGAAGGTGAGCCCGTTAAGCTTATCGAAACGGTTGCGGAGCGAATTGCAGGTAACTTACTGGCAGACTATAAAGGTCAGGTAGCAGGAGTACGGGTTCTTGTTGTGAAACCGGATCCGCCGATTCCTGGACATTACGCATCGGTGTCGGTAGAAATTGAACGAGGTCGGTTGTTATGAATACGGCATATTTGTCCATTGGTACAAATATGGGAGATAGAGAAGACTACTTGACGCAGGCAGTTCATGCGCTTCGTACAACTGCGGGGATTGAATCGGTTGAAACGTCTTCAATTTATGAGACAGCGCCGGTAGGGGTTACAGACCAAGCCGATTTTTTAAATATGGTTGTTCGTTTGTCGACGACACTGACGCCCTTTGAGCTACTCGCTTCGTGTCAATGGATTGAGAGTGAGTTAGGTAGAGTGCGTACGATACGTTGGGGGCCGAGGACGGCAGACCTTGACATTTTGCTATATAATAACGACAATATTGAATCAGAGACACTTTCTGTTCCGCATCCGCGGATGAAGGAACGGGCATTTGTGTTAATCCCGTTAACTGAGCTTGCGCCGACATGTGTCGATCCGATTACAGGACGACAATTTCAAGAAGAGCTCGCTATGCAAGAAGCTGGGGTTGTCTTGTGGAAAACTACAGAGGGTAACTAGGCCGACGGAGCGTATCAGACTTGGCTATACTGATGGATCAGGGATGTCTGTGCAGTTAATTAAAGTACGAAGCATAAATAGATGTCTAGACAATGGATTTAACGGTCGCTTATCCAGCGGCTTTTTTTACGTAATGGAATTGTGTACAATGAGAGTAGAACAGTTTAAACATGCACGAACAATTTAGAGGAGTGAATAGGATGTCGAATATAGAAGAGTTGAATGATCAACGTCAGGTGAGACGCCAGAAGATGGAAGAAATTCGCAGCAACGGACTCGATCCGTTTGGTGCACGATTCGAACGTACACATTTATCGAACGCATTGGTAGAAGAGTATAGCGAATTGTCTAAAGAAGAATTGGATGAAACACCACATCAGGTGAAAATCGCTGGTCGTATCATGACGAAGCGCGGTAAAGGGAAAGCGGGGTTTGCCCATGTCCAGGATCTTGGTGGACAAATTCAGATTTACGTACGTCAAGATGCAATTGGTGAAGATGCATATAAGCTATTTACGATGGCGGATCTTGGAGATATCGTCGGAATAGAAGGAGCTATATTCAAGACGAAGGTTGGCGAACTTTCTATTAAGGTGACAGAGTTCACGTTTCTATCTAAAGCGTTACGCCCGCTGCCTGAAAAGTTTCATGGATTGCAGGATATCGAACAACGCTATCGTCAACGCTATTTAGATTTGATTTCAACTGAAGGTAGCAAAGAGACGTTCATCTTGCGTAGCCGAATCATCCAGTCGATGCGTCGCTATTTGGATGGACAAGGTTTCTTGGAAGTAGAGACACCGATGTTGCACTCGATTGCAGGGGGAGCTTCTGCCCGTCCGTTCATTACACACCACAATACATTGGATATGACACTTTACATGCGTATTGCAATTGAATTGCATCTGAAGCGCCTAATTGTCGGTGGGTTAGAGAAAGTGTATGAAATTGGTCGTGTGTTCAGAAACGAAGGGATTTCTACACGTCATAATCCTGAATTCACGATGATTGAATTGTATGAGGCCTATGCGGATTATAATGACATCATGGCGTTGACGGAGAATATGATTGCTCATATCGCTGTAGAAGTATTAGGAACTGCGAAAGTACAATATGGAGAAGATGTTATCGACTTGTCTCCTGGTTGGAAACGTCTGCATATGGCGGATGCGGTTAAGGAATACACAGGTGTAGACTTCTGGAAAGAAATGACGAAAGAAGAAGCACATGCTCTTGCTAAGGAGAACGGTATAGATGTACAACTGATGATGGAAGTAGGTCACGTGTTGAATGAGTTCTTTGAGCAGAAGGTAGAAGAACAGCTAGTACAACCAACATTCATCTATGGACATCCGGTTGAAATTTCGCCGCTTGCGAAGAAGAATCCTGAAGATGGCCGCTTTACAGATCGTTTTGAGCTATTCATCGTGCGTCGTGAACATGCAAACGCGTTCACTGAGTTGAATGATCCAATCGATCAGCGTCAACGTTTTGAAGCGCAGCTAGTTGAAAAAGAACAAGGGAATGACGAAGCGCATGAGATGGATGAAGATTTCATCGAAGCGTTAGAATATGGACTTCCACCAACAGGCGGTCTTGGAATCGGGATTGATCGTCTTGTAATGCTATTGACGAATGCGCAATCAATTCGTGATGTACTGCTGTTCCCACAGATGAGATCAAAAGATTAATGATAGAAGAAAGGGTGCCTCTCGATTGTAGAGTGGCACTCTTTTTTCATCCAAGAAATTCAGGCTTGCATTAGTTTGCATTGCATGGTATATTTAAACACGTTGCTTTTCACATAACTATTTCTGTGACAGGCGCCAAGCGAAATAAACATTTAAAAAGTTGTTGACACTGAATATACAGTGTGGTATTATTTAAAAGTTGCCAAAACAACACAGACACAAAAAAGAAACACTATGAACCTTGAAAACTGAACAGCAAAATGTCAACGAAATATCGTTTGGGAAACCGGTTTTACCGGTAAACAAACACAAACAGATCTTAATCGATCTGATAGACATCTTAAATGATGCCAGTACGAATTGAGCAATCAATTCTCTTTATGGAGAGTTTGATCCTGGCTCAGGACGAACGCTGGCGGCATGCCTAATACATGCAAGTCGAGCGAATCAATTGGAGCTTGCTCCTTTTGATTAGCGGCGGACGGGTGAGTAACACGTGGGCAACCTGCCCTGCAGATGGGGATAACTCCGGGAAACCGGGGCTAATACCGAATAATCAGTTCCTTCGCATGAAGGAACTCTGAAAGACGGTTTCGGCTGTCACTGCAGGATGGGCCCGCGGCGCATTAGCTAGTTGGTGGGGTAATGGCCTACCAAGGCAACGATGCGTAGCCGACCTGAGAGGGTGATCGGCCACACTGGGACTGAGACACGGCCCAGACTCCTACGGGAGGCAGCAGTAGGGAATCTTCCACAATGGACGAAAGTCTGATGGAGCAATGCCGCGTGAGTGAAGAAGGTTTTCGGATCGTAAAGCTCTGTTGCGAGGGAAGAACACGTACGGGAGTAACTGCCCGTACCTTGACGGTACCTCGTCAGAAAGCCACGGCTAACTACGTGCCAGCAGCCGCGGTAATACGTAGGTGGCAAGCGTTGTCCGGAATTATTGGGCGTAAAGCGCGCGCAGGCGGTCCTTTAAGTCTGATGTGAAAGCCCACGGCTCAACCGTGGAGGGTCATTGGAAACTGGGGGACTTGAGTACAGAAGAGGAAAGCGGAATTCCACGTGTAGCGGTGAAATGCGTAGAGATGTGGAGGAACACCAGTGGCGAAGGCGGCTTTCTGGTCTGTAACTGACGCTGAGGCGCGAAAGCGTGGGGAGCAAACAGGATTAGATACCCTGGTAGTCCACGCCGTAAACGATGAGTGCTAAGTGTTAGGGGGTTTCCGCCCCTTAGTGCTGCAGCTAACGCATTAAGCACTCCGCCTGGGGAGTACGGCCGCAAGGCTGAAACTCAAAGGAATTGACGGGGACCCGCACAAGCGGTGGAGCATGTGGTTTAATTCGAAGCAACGCGAAGAACCTTACCAGGTCTTGACATCCCACTGACCGGCATGGAGACATGCCTTTCCCTTCGGGGACAGTGGTGACAGGTGGTGCATGGTTGTCGTCAGCTCGTGTCGTGAGATGTTGGGTTAAGTCCCGCAACGAGCGCAACCCTTAATCTTAGTTGCCATCATTCAGTTGGGCACTCTAAGGTGACTGCCGGTGACAAACCGGAGGAAGGTGGGGATGACGTCAAATCATCATGCCCCTTATGACCTGGGCTACACACGTGCTACAATGGACGGTACAGAGGGCTGCAAACCCGCGAGGGTAAGCGAATCCCAGAAAACCGTTCCCAGTTCGGATTGTAGGCTGCAACTCGCCTGCATGAAGCCGGAATCGCTAGTAATCGTGGATCAGCATGCCACGGTGAATACGTTCCCGGGTCTTGTACACACCGCCCGTCACACCACGAGAGTTTGTAACACCCGAAGTCGGTGGGGTAACCCTTAGGGGAGCTAGCCGCCGAAGGTGGGACAGATGATTGGGGTGAAGTCGTAACAAGGTAGCCGTATCGGAAGGTGCGGCTGGATCACCTCCTTTCTAAGGATATATGTCAGTGGAACATCCTTGTGATGAAGAAGCTGCACATTCGGAAATGAACCTTTGGTTCATAGCGTTGACATTTTGCGTTCAGTTTTGAAGGTTTATATGGTACTTCGAGCAATCGTCGTTTCTTATATATTCTTCAAAACTTGTTCATTGAAAACTGGATAAAACAACATTGAAGCAACAAATCAAGATAATCAACCGAGTCGGACACATTTATGTGAGCCGAACAGCGATTCTTTTGTTCTTTCTTTTTAATCATCGCTGATTGAAAGAAGAACGTTAACTTTTGGTTAAGTTAGAAAGGGCGCACGGTGGATGCCTTGGCACTAGGAGCCTAAGAAGGACGGCACTAACACCGATATGCTTCGGGGAGCTGTAAGTAAGCTTTGATCCGAAGATTTCCGAATGGGGAAACCCACCATCTTTAATAGGATGGTACGTATTTGTGAATACATAGCAAATACGAGGCAAACCCGGAGAACTGAAACATCTAAGTATCCGGAGGAAGAGAAAGAAAAATCGATTCCCTGAGTAGCGGCGAGCGAAACGGGAAAAGCCCAAACCAGGAAGCTTGCTTCCTGGGGTTGTAGGACACTCTATACGGAGTTACAAAAGGATGAGTTAGGCGAAGCGATCTGGAAAGGTCCGCCAAAGAGGGTAAAAGCCCCGTAACCGAAAATTCATCCCCTCCAGAGTGGATCCTGAGTACGGCGGAACACGTGAAATTCCGTCGGAATCCGGGAGGACCATCTCCCAAGGCTAAATACTCCCTAGTGACCGATAGTGAACCAGTACCGTGAGGGAAAGGTGAAAAGCACCCCGGAAGGGGAGTGAAATAGATCCTGAAACCGTGTGCCTACAAGTTGTCAGAGCCCGTTAATGGGTGATGGCGTGCCTTTTGTAGAATGAACCGGCGAGTTACGATTCCATGCGAGGTTAAGCAGAGAATGCGGAGCCGCAGCGAAAGCGAGTCTGAATAGGGCGAATGAGTATGGGGTCGTAGACCCGAAACCAGGTGATCTACCCATGTCCAGGGTGAAGGTAAGGTAACACTTACTGGAGGCCCGAACCCACGTACGTTGAAAAGTGCGGGGATGAGGTGTGGGTAGCGGTGAAATTCCAATCGAACCTGGAGATAGCTGGTTCTCTCCGAAATAGCTTTAGGGCTAGCCTCAAACGTTAAGAATCTCGGAGGTAGAGCACTGTTTGGACTAGGGGCCCATCCCGGGTTACCGAATTCAGACAAACTCCGAATGCCGATGATTTATGTTTGGGAGTCAGACTATGGGTGATAAGGTCCATAGTCGAGAGGGAAACAGCCCAGACCGCCAGTTAAGGTCCCAAAGTATTCGTTAAGTGGAAAAGGATGTGGCGCTGCCCAGACAACCAGGATGTTGGCTCAGAAGCAGCCATCATTTAAAGAGTGCGTAATAGCTCACTGGTCGAGTGGCGCTGCGCCGAAAATGTATCGGGGCTAAACGAATCACCGAAACTGCGGATTGACACCTTTGGTGTCAGTGGTAGGAGAGCGTTCCAAGGGCGTTGAAGCTAGACCGGAAGGACTGGTGGAGCGC
Organism: Sporosarcina sp. A2; assembly: GCF_050858885.1. Classification (GTDB taxonomy): domain Bacteria; phylum Bacillota; class Bacilli; order Bacillales_A; family Planococcaceae; genus Sporosarcina. The sequence continues at coordinate 3,168,878 of NZ_CP193898.1, forward strand.
TTGGAAGTGAGAATGCCGGTATGAGTAGCGAAAGAAGGGTGAGAATCCCTTCCACCGAATGCCCAAGGTTTCCTGAGGAAGGCTCGTCCACTCAGGGTCAGTCGGGACCTAAGTCGAGGCCGATAGGCGTAGACGATGGACAACAGGTTGATATTCCTGTACTACCTCCCCACCGTTTGAGTGATGGGGTGACGCAGAAGGATAGGGTGAGCGCGCTGTTGGTTATGCGCGTCTAAGCAGTGAGGTGTGAAACGAGGCAAATCCCGTTTCTAATACATTGAGCTGTGATGGCAAGGGGTGTATACCCTGGAGTCCCTGATTTCACACTGCCAAGAAAAGCCTCTAACGAGGTGGGAGGTACCCGTACCGCAAACCAACACAGGTAGGCGAGGAGAGAATCCTAAGGTGATCGAGAGAACTCTCGTTAAGGAACTCGGCAAAATGACCCCGTAACTTCGGGAGAAGGGGTGCTCTGGTAGGGTGAATAGCCCGAGAGAGCCGCAGTGAATAGGCCCAGGCGACTGTTTAGCAAAAACACAGGTCTCTGCAAAACCGTAAGGTGACGTATAGGGGCTGACGCCTGCCCGGTGCTGGAAGGTTAAGAGGAGAGGTTAGCGCAAGCGAAGCTTTGAATTGAAGCCCCAGTAAACGGCGGCCGTAACTATAACGGTCCTAAGGTAGCGAAATTCCTTGTCGGGTAAGTTCCGACCCGCACGAAAGGCGTAACGATCTGGGCACTGTCTCAACGAGAGACTCGGTGAAATTATAATATGCGTGAAGATGCGCATTACCCGCGACAGGACGGAAAGACCCCGTGGAGCTTTACTGTAGCCTGATATTGAATTCCGGTGCAGCCTGTACAGGATAGGTAGGAGCCTAAGAGACCGGAGCGCTAGCTTCGGAGGAGGCAATGGTGGGATACTACCCTGGCTGTATTGGACTTCTAACCCTTGCCCGTGATCCGGGCAGGAGACAGTGTCAGGCGGACAGTTTGACTGGGGCGGTCGCCTCCTAAAGAGTAACGGAGGCGCCCAAAGGTTCCCTCAGAATGGTCGGACATCATTCGTAGAGTGCAAAGGCATAAGGGAGCTTGACTGCGAGACCTACAAGTCGAGCAGGGTCGAAAGACGGGCTTAGTGATCCGGTGGTTCCGCATGGAAGGGCCATCGCTCAACGGATAAAAGCTACCCCGGGGATAACAGGCTTATCTCCCCCAAGAGTCCACATCGACGGGGAGGTTTGGCACCTCGATGTCGGCTCATCGCATCCTGGGGCTGTAGTCGGTCCCAAGGGTTGGGCTGTTCGCCCATTAAAGCGGTACGCGAGCTGGGTTCAGAACGTCGTGAGACAGTTCGGTCCCTATCCGTCGCGGGCGCAGGAAATTTGAGAGGAGCTGTCCTTAGTACGAGAGGACCGGGATGGACACACCTCTGGTGTACCAGTTGTCTTGCCAAAGGCATCGCTGGGTAGCTATGTGTGGACGGGATAAATGCTGAAAGCATCTAAGCATGAAGCCCCCCTCGAGATGAGATTTCCCATTACGCAAGTAAGTAAGATCCCTCAAAGATGATGAGGTGGATAGGTCTGGTGTGGAAGCATGGCGACATGTGGAGCTGACAGATACTAATAGATCGAGGACTTTCCCAAATATAAGTTAAAGAGCCGTAAGGCTGTCTTGAATTCAATGTTGGTTTTATCCAGTTTTGAGCGAACAAGCTCAATTTGTCTGGTAATGATGGCGAAGAGGTCACACCCGTTCCCATACCGAACACGGAAGTTAAGTTCTTCAGCGCCGATGGTAGTAGGGGGCTTCCCCCTGTGAGAGTAGGACGTTGCCAGGCAGATGAAGTCATTCTGTTGTAGAATGACTTTTTCTTTTCCAAACAATCATAATTACTTGTGAGGAATACTATTTTACTTTAATTATCGAGTGAATAAAAGTTGCCAAGCAAGCATTTATATGGTATTATTATCAACGTTGCTCTTACGGAAAGCTTTCGTAGAGCGGTTGAAACAAATAAAACTTAAAACAAAGTTGTTGACACGACGCTTACAGAATGTTATACTGTAAGAGTTGCTGAAAACAACAGAAACACTATGAACCTTGAAAACTGAACAGCAAAATGTCAACGAAATATCGTTTGGGAAACCGGTTTTACCGGTAAACAAACACAAACAGATCTTAATTGATCTGATAGACATCTTAAATGATGCCAGTACGAATTGAGCAATCAATTCTCTTTATGGAGAGTTTGATCCTGGCTCAGGACGAACGCTGGCGGCATGCCTAATACATGCAAGTCGAGCGAATCAACTGGAGCTTGCTCCTTTTGATTAGCGGCGGACGGGTGAGTAACACGTGGGCAACCTGCCCTGCAGATGGGGATAACTCCGGGAAACCGGGGCTAATACCGAATAATCAGTTCCTTCGCATGAAGGAACTCTGAAAGACGGTTTCGGCTGTCACTGCAGGATGGGCCCGCGGCGCATTAGCTAGTTGGTGGGGTAATGGCCTACCAAGGCAACGATGCGTAGCCGACCTGAGAGGGTGATCGGCCACACTGGGACTGAGACACGGCCCAGACTCCTACGGGAGGCAGCAGTAGGGAATCTTCCACAATGGACGAAAGTCTGATGGAGCAATGCCGCGTGAGTGAAGAAGGTTTTCGGATCGTAAAGCTCTGTTGCGAGGGAAGAACACGTACGGGAGTAACTGCCCGTACCTTGACGGTACCTCGTCAGAAAGCCACGGCTAACTACGTGCCAGCAGCCGCGGTAATACGTAGGTGGCAAGCGTTGTCCGGAATTATTGGGCGTAAAGCGCGCGCAGGCGGTCCTTTAAGTCTGATGTGAAAGCCCACGGCTCAACCGTGGAGGGTCATTGGAAACTGGGGGACTTGAGTACAGAAGAGGAAAGCGGAATTCCACGTGTAGCGGTGAAATGCGTAGAGATGTGGAGGAACACCAGTGGCGAAGGCGGCTTTCTGGTCTGTAACTGACGCTGAGGCGCGAAAGCGTGGGGAGCAAACAGGATTAGATACCCTGGTAGTCCACGCCGTAAACGATGAGTGCTAAGTGTTAGGGGGTTTCCGCCCCTTAGTGCTGCAGCTAACGCATTAAGCACTCCGCCTGGGGAGTACGGCCGCAAGGCTGAAACTCAAAGGAATTGACGGGGACCCGCACAAGCGGTGGAGCATGTGGTTTAATTCGAAGCAACGCGAAGAACCTTACCAGGTCTTGACATCCCACTGACCGGCATGGAGACATGCCTTTCCCTTCGGGGACAGTGGTGACAGGTGGTGCATGGTTGTCGTCAGCTCGTGTCGTGAGATGTTGGGTTAAGTCCCGCAACGAGCGCAACCCTTAATCTTAGTTGCCATCATTCAGTTGGGCACTCTAAGGTGACTGCCGGTGACAAACCGGAGGAAGGTGGGGATGACGTCAAATCATCATGCCCCTTATGACCTGGGCTACACACGTGCTACAATGGACGGTACAGAGGGCTGCAAACCCGCGAGGGTAAGCGAATCCCAGAAAACCGTTCCCAGTTCGGATTGTAGGCTGCAACTCGCCTGCATGAAGCCGGAATCGCTAGTAATCGTGGATCAGCATGCCACGGTGAATACGTTCCCGGGTCTTGTACACACCGCCCGTCACACCACGAGAGTTTGTAACACCCGAAGTCGGTGGGGTAACCCTTAGGGGAGCTAGCCGCCGAAGGTGGGACAGATGATTGGGGTGAAGTCGTAACAAGGTAGCCGTATCGGAAGGTGCGGCTGGATCACCTCCTTTCTAAGGATATATGTCAGTGGAACATCCTTGTGATGAAGAAGCTGCACATTCGGAAATGAACCTTTGGTTCATAGCGTTGACATTTTGCGTTCAGTTTTGAAGGTTTATATGGTACTTCGAGCAATCGTCGTTTCTTATATATTCTTCAAAACTTGTTCATTGAAAACTGGATAAAACAACATTGAAGCAACAAATCAAGATAATCAACCGAGTCGGACACATTTATGTGAGCCGAACAGCGATTCTTTTGTTCTTTCTTTTTAATCATCGCTGATTGAAAGAAGAACGTTAACTTTTGGTTAAGTTAGAAAGGGCGCACGGTGGATGCCTTGGCACTAGGAGCCTAAGAAGGACGGCACTAACACCGATATGCTTCGGGGAGCTGTAAGTAAGCTTTGATCCGAAGATTTCCGAATGGGGAAACCCACCATCTTTAATAGGATGGTACGTATTTGTGAATACATAGCAAATACGAGGCAAACCCGGAGAACTGAAACATCTAAGTATCCGGAGGAAGAGAAAGAAAAATCGATTCCCTGAGTAGCGGCGAGCGAAACGGGAAAAGCCCAAACCAGGAAGCTTGCTTCCTGGGGTTGTAGGACACTCTATACGGAGTTACAAAAGGATGAGTTAGGCGAAGCGATCTGGAAAGGTCCGCCAAAGAGGGTAAAAGCCCCGTAACCGAAAATTCATCCCCTCCAGAGTGGATCCTGAGTACGGCGGAACACGTGAAATTCCGTCGGAATCCGGGAGGACCATCTCCCAAGGCTAAATACTCCCTAGTGACCGATAGTGAACCAGTACCGTGAGGGAAAGGTGAAAAGCACCCCGGAAGGGGAGTGAAATAGATCCTGAAACCGTGTGCCTACAAGTTGTCAGAGCCCGTTAATGGGTGATGGCGTGCCTTTTGTAGAATGAACCGGCGAGTTACGATTCCATGCGAGGTTAAGCAGAGAATGCGGAGCCGCAGCGAAAGCGAGTCTGAATAGGGCGAATGAGTATGGGGTCGTAGACCCGAAACCAGGTGATCTACCCATGTCCAGGGTGAAGGTAAGGTAACACTTACTGGAGGCCCGAACCCACGTACGTTGAAAAGTGCGGGGATGAGGTGTGGGTAGCGGTGAAATTCCAATCGAACCTGGAGATAGCTGGTTCTCTCCGAAATAGCTTTAGGGCTAGCCTCAAACGTTAAGAATCTCGGAGGTAGAGCACTGTTTGGACTAGGGGCCCATCCCGGGTTACCGAATTCAGACAAACTCCGAATGCCGATGATTTATGTTTGGGAGTCAGACTATGGGTGATAAGGTCCATAGTCGAGAGGGAAACAGCCCAGACCGCCAGTTAAGGTCCCAAAGTATTCGTTAAGTGGAAAAGGATGTGGCGCTGCCCAGACAACCAGGATGTTGGCTCAGAAGCAGCCATCATTTAAAGAGTGCGTAATAGCTCACTGGTCGAGTGGCGCTGCGCCGAAAATGTATCGGGGCTAAACGAATCACCGAAACTGCGGATTGACACCTTTGGTGTCAGTGGTAGGAGAGCGTTCCAAGGGCGTTGAAGCTAGACCGGAAGGACTGGTGGAGCGCTTGGAAGTGAGAATGCCGGTATGAGTAGCGAAAGAAGGGTGAGAATCCCTTCCACCGAATGCCCAAGGTTTCCTGAGGAAGGCTCGTCCACTCAGGGTCAGTCGGGACCTAAGTCGAGGCCGATAGGCGTAGACGATGGACAACAGGTTGATATTCCTGTACTACCTCCCCACCGTTTGAGTGATGGGGTGACGCAGAAGGATAGGGTGAGCGCGCTGTTGGTTATGCGCGTCTAAGCAGTGAGGTGTGAAACGAGGCAAATCCCGTTTCTAATACATTGAGCTGTGATGGCAAGGGGTGTATACCCTGGAGTCCCTGATTTCACACTGCCAAGAAAAGCCTCTAACGAGGTGGGAGGTACCCGTACCGCAAACCAACACAGGTAGGCGAGGAGAGAATCCTAAGGTGATCGAGAGAACTCTCGTTAAGGAACTCGGCAAAATGACCCCGTAACTTCGGGAGAAGGGGTGCTCTGGTAGGGTGAATAGCCCGAGAGAGCCGCAGTGAATAGGCCCAGGCGACTGTTTAGCAAAAACACAGGTCTCTGCAAAACCGTAAGGTGACGTATAGGGGCTGACGCCTGCCCGGTGCTGGAAGGTTAAGAGGAGAGGTTAGCGCAAGCGAAGCTTTGAATTGAAGCCCCAGTAAACGGCGGCCGTAACTATAACGGTCCTAAGGTAGCGAAATTCCTTGTCGGGTAAGTTCCGACCCGCACGAAAGGCGTAACGATCTGGGCACTGTCTCAACGAGAGACTCGGTGAAATTATAATATGCGTGAAGATGCGCATTACCCGCGACAGGACGGAAAGACCCCGTGGAGCTTTACTGTAGCCTGATATTGAATTCCGGTGCAGCCTGTACAGGATAGGTAGGAGCCTAAGAGACCGGAGCGCTAGCTTCGGAGGAGGCAATGGTGGGATACTACCCTGGCTGTATTGGACTTCTAACCCTTGCCCGTGATCCGGGCAGGAGACAGTGTCAGGCGGACAGTTTGACTGGGGCGGTCGCCTCCTAAAGAGTAACGGAGGCGCCCAAAGGTTCCCTCAGAATGGTCGGACATCATTCGTAGAGTGCAAAGGCATAAGGGAGCTTGACTGCGAGACCTACAAGTCGAGCAGGGTCGAAAGACGGGCTTAGTGATCCGGTGGTTCCGCATGGAAGGGCCATCGCTCAACGGATAAAAGCTACCCCGGGGATAACAGGCTTATCTCCCCCAAGAGTCCACATCGACGGGGAGGTTTGGCACCTCGATGTCGGCTCATCGCATCCTGGGGCTGTAGTCGGTCCCAAGGGTTGGGCTGTTCGCCCATTAAAGCGGTACGCGAGCTGGGTTCAGAACGTCGTGAGACAGTTCGGTCCCTATCCGTCGCGGGCGCAGGAAATTTGAGAGGAGCTGTCCTTAGTACGAGAGGACCGGGATGGACACACCTCTGGTGTACCAGTTGTCTTGCCAAAGGCATCGCTGGGTAGCTATGTGTGGACGGGATAAATGCTGAAAGCATCTAAGCATGAAGCCCCCCTCGAGATGAGATTTCCCATTACGCAAGTAAGTAAGATCCCTCAAAGATGATGAGGTGGATAGGTCTGGTGTGGAAGCATGGCGACATGTGGAGCTGACAGATACTAATAGATCGAGGACTTTCCCAAATATAAGTTAGAGAGCCGTAAGGCTGTCTTGAATTCAATGTTGATTTTATCCAGTTTTGAATGAATAAAAATTCCTTCAAAAAACACTTGTATATTACATGCTTTGTAGTATATAATAGTAAATGTCTTTGAAAAGAGACAAGCAAATTTGTCTGGTAATGATGGCGAAGAGGTCACACCCGTTCCCATACCGAACACGGAAGTTAAGTTCTTCAGCGCCGATGGTAGTAGGGGGCTTCCCCCTGTGAGAGTAGGACGTTGCCAGGCAAACGCAGCAATGCGTGATATATGGAGGATTAGCTCAGCTGGGAGAGCATCTGCCTTACAAGCAGAGGGTCGGCGGTTCGAGCCCGTCATCCTCCACCATACTTTGTGCCGGTGTAGCTCAACTGGTAGAGCAACTGACTTGTAATCAGTAGGTTGAGGGTTCAAGTCCTTTCGCCGGCACCACTTAGTACGAGCCATTAGCTCAGTTGGTAGAGCATCTGACTTTTAATCAGAGGGTCGCAGGTTCGAATCCTGCATGGCTCACCATTTCTGTGAAAAATTACAGACTATATAGAGATTATGCGGGTGTGGCGGAATTGGCAGACGCGCTAGACTTAGGATCTAGTGCCTTCGGGCGTGGGGGTTCAAGTCCCTTCACCCGCATCTCTAATGCGGAAGTAGTTCAGTGGTAGAATACGACCTTGCCAAGGTCGGGGTCGCGGGTTCGAATCCCGTCTTCCGCTCCATTGATTTTTGTGCCGGGGTGGCGGAACTGGCAGACGCACAGGACTTAAAATCCTGCGGTAGGTGACTACCGTACCGGTTCGATTCCGGTTCTCGGCACCATTTTAACATTCGTATATTTTGCGCCCGTAGCTCAATTGGATAGAGCGTCTGACTACGGATCAGAAGGTTGTGGATTCGACTTCTGCCGGGCGCGCCAATTTTATTTTTCGGAACGGGAAGTAGCTCAGCTTGGTAGAGCACTTGGTTTGGGACCAAGGGGTCGCAGGTTCGAATCCTGTCTTCCCGACCATTTTTATGATTTATACGGGGCCTTAGCTCAGCTGGGAGAGCGCCTGCCTTGCACGCAGGAGGTCAGCGGTTCGATCCCGCTAGGCTCCACTCTATGAACCTTGAAAACTGAACAGCAAAATGTCAACGAAATATCGTTTGGGAAACCGGTTTTACCGGTAAACAAACACAAACAGATCTTAATTGATCTGATAGACATCTTAAATGATGCCAGTACGAATTGAGCAATCAATTCTCTTTATGGAGAGTTTGATCCTGGCTCAGGACGAACGCTGGCGGCATGCCTAATACATGCAAGTCGAGCGAATCAATTGGAGCTTGCTCCTTTTGATTAGCGGCGGACGGGTGAGTAACACGTGGGCAACCTGCCCTGCAGATGGGGATAACTCCGGGAAACCGGGGCTAATACCGAATAATCAGTTCCTTCGCATGAAGGAACTCTGAAAGACGGTTTCGGCTGTCACTGCAGGATGGGCCCGCGGCGCATTAGCTAGTTGGTGGGGTAATGGCCTACCAAGGCAACGATGCGTAGCCGACCTGAGAGGGTGATCGGCCACACTGGGACTGAGACACGGCCCAGACTCCTACGGGAGGCAGCAGTAGGGAATCTTCCACAATGGACGAAAGTCTGATGGAGCAATGCCGCGTGAGTGAAGAAGGTTTTCGGATCGTAAAGCTCTGTTGCGAGGGAAGAACACGTACGGGAGTAACTGCCCGTACCTTGACGGTACCTCGTCAGAAAGCCACGGCTAACTACGTGCCAGCAGCCGCGGTAATACGTAGGTGGCAAGCGTTGTCCGGAATTATTGGGCGTAAAGCGCGCGCAGGCGGTCCTTTAAGTCTGATGTGAAAGCCCACGGCTCAACCGTGGAGGGTCATTGGAAACTGGGGGACTTGAGTACAGAAGAGGAAAGCGGAATTCCACGTGTAGCGGTGAAATGCGTAGAGATGTGGAGGAACACCAGTGGCGAAGGCGGCTTTCTGGTCTGTAACTGACGCTGAGGCGCGAAAGCGTGGGGAGCAAACAGGATTAGATACCCTGGTAGTCCACGCCGTAAACGATGAGTGCTAAGTGTTAGGGGGTTTCCGCCCCTTAGTGCTGCAGCTAACGCATTAAGCACTCCGCCTGGGGAGTACGGCCGCAAGGCTGAAACTCAAAGGAATTGACGGGGACCCGCACAAGCGGTGGAGCATGTGGTTTAATTCGAAGCAACGCGAAGAACCTTACCAGGTCTTGACATCCCACTGACCGGCATGGAGACATGCCTTTCCCTTCGGGGACAGTGGTGACAGGTGGTGCATGGTTGTCGTCAGCTCGTGTCGTGAGATGTTGGGTTAAGTCCCGCAACGAGCGCAACCCTTAATCTTAGTTGCCATCATTCAGTTGGGCACTCTAAGGTGACTGCCGGTGACAAACCGGAGGAAGGTGGGGATGACGTCAAATCATCATGCCCCTTATGACCTGGGCTACACACGTGCTACAATGGACGGTACAGAGGGCTGCAAACCCGCGAGGGTAAGCGAATCCCAGAAAACCGTTCCCAGTTCGGATTGTAGGCTGCAACTCGCCTGCATGAAGCCGGAATCGCTAGTAATCGTGGATCAGCATGCCACGGTGAATACGTTCCCGGGTCTTGTACACACCGCCCGTCACACCACGAGAGTTTGTAACACCCGAAGTCGGTGGGGTAACCCTTAGGGGAGCTAGCCGCCGAAGGTGGGACAGATGATTGGGGTGAAGTCGTAACAAGGTAGCCGTATCGGAAGGTGCGGCTGGATCACCTCCTTTCTAAGGATATATGTCAGTGGAACATCCTTGTGATGAAGAAGCTGCACATTCGGAAATGAACCTTTGGTTCATAGCGTTGACATTTTGCGTTCAGTTTTGAAGGTTCATTTTGTATAAATTCATTTTATTATAAAATGGGCCTATAGCTCAGCTGGTTAGAGCGCACGCCTGATAAGCGTGAGGTCGGTGGTTCGAGTCCACTTAGGCCCACCATTTACTATTTTAATATTACTATGTCGGGGCCTTAGCTCAGCTGGGAGAGCGCCTGCCTTGCACGCAGGAGGTCAGCGGTTCGATCCCGCTAGGCTCCACCAACATTACTCCGTTTGGGAGTATTTTTGTTCTTTGAAAACTGGATAAAACAACATTGAAGCAACAAATCAAGATAATCAACCGAGTCGGACACATTTATGTGAGCCGAACAGCGATTCTTTTGTTCTTTCTTTTTAATCATCGCTGATTGAAAGAAGAACGTTAACTTTTGGTTAAGTTAGAAAGGGCGCACGGTGGATGCCTTGGCACTAGGAGCCTAAGAAGGACGGCACTAACACCGATATGCTTCGGGGAGCTGTAAGTAAGCTTTGATCCGAAGATTTCCGAATGGGGAAACCCACCATCTTTAATAGGATGGTACGTATTTGTGAATACATAGCAAATACGAGGCAAACCCGGAGAACTGAAACATCTAAGTATCCGGAGGAAGAGAAAGAAAAATCGATTCCCTGAGTAGCGGCGAGCGAAACGGGAAAAGCCCAAACCAGGAAGCTTGCTTCCTGGGGTTGTAGGACACTCTATACGGAGTTACAAAAGGATGAGTTAGGCGAAGCGATCTGGAAAGGTCCGCCAAAGAGGGTAAAAGCCCCGTAACCGAAAATTCATCCCCTCCAGAGTGGATCCTGAGTACGGCGGAACACGTGAAATTCCGTCGGAATCCGGGAGGACCATCTCCCAAGGCTAAATACTCCCTAGTGACCGATAGTGAACCAGTACCGTGAGGGAAAGGTGAAAAGCACCCCGGAAGGGGAGTGAAATAGATCCTGAAACCGTGTGCCTACAAGTTGTCAGAGCCCGTTAATGGGTGATGGCGTGCCTTTTGTAGAATGAACCGGCGAGTTACGATTCCATGCGAGGTTAAGCAGAGAATGCGGAGCCGCAGCGAAAGCGAGTCTGAATAGGGCGAATGAGTATGGGGTCGTAGACCCGAAACCAGGTGATCTACCCATGTCCAGGGTGAAGGTAAGGTAACACTTACTGGAGGCCCGAACCCACGTACGTTGAAAAGTGCGGGGATGAGGTGTGGGTAGCGGTGAAATTCCAATCGAACCTGGAGATAGCTGGTTCTCTCCGAAATAGCTTTAGGGCTAGCCTCAAACGTTAAGAATCTCGGAGGTAGAGCACTGTTTGGACTAGGGGCCCATCCCGGGTTACCGAATTCAGACAAACTCCGAATGCCGATGATTTATGTTTGGGAGTCAGACTATGGGTGATAAGGTCCATAGTCGAGAGGGAAACAGCCCAGACCGCCAGTTAAGGTCCCAAAGTATTCGTTAAGTGGAAAAGGATGTGGCGCTGCCCAGACAACCAGGATGTTGGCTCAGAAGCAGCCATCATTTAAAGAGTGCGTAATAGCTCACTGGTCGAGTGGCGCTGCGCCGAAAATGTATCGGGGCTAAACGAATCACCGAAACTGCGGATTGACACCTTTGGTGTCAGTGGTAGGAGAGCGTTCCAAGGGCGTTGAAGCTAGACCGGAAGGACTGGTGGAGCGCTTGGAAGTGAGAATGCCGGTATGAGTAGCGAAAGAAGGGTGAGAATCCCTTCCACCGAATGCCCAAGGTTTCCTGAGGAAGGCTCGTCCACTCAGGGTCAGTCGGGACCTAAGTCGAGGCCGATAGGCGTAGACGATGGACAACAGGTTGATATTCCTGTACTACCTCCCCACCGTTTGAGTGATGGGGTGACGCAGAAGGATAGGGTGAGCGCGCTGTTGGTTATGCGCGTCTAAGCAGTGAGGTGTGAAACGAGGCAAATCCCGTTTCTAATACATTGAGCTGTGATGGCAAGGGGTGTATACCCTGGAGTCCCTGATTTCACACTGCCAAGAAAAGCCTCTAACGAGGTGGGAGGTACCCGTACCGCAAACCAACACAGGTAGGCGAGGAGAGAATCCTAAGGTGATCGAGAGAACTCTCGTTAAGGAACTCGGCAAAATGACCCCGTAACTTCGGGAGAAGGGGTGCTCTGGTAGGGTGAATAGCCCGAGAGAGCCGCAGTGAATAGGCCCAGGCGACTGTTTAGCAAAAACACAGGTCTCTGCAAAACCGTAAGGTGACGTATAGGGGCTGACGCCTGCCCGGTGCTGGAAGGTTAAGAGGAGAGGTTAGCGCAAGCGAAGCTTTGAATTGAAGCCCCAGTAAACGGCGGCCGTAACTATAACGGTCCTAAGGTAGCGAAATTCCTTGTCGGGTAAGTTCCGACCCGCACGAAAGGCGTAACGATCTGGGCACTGTCTCAACGAGAGACTCGGTGAAATTATAATATGCGTGAAGATGCGCATTACCCGCGACAGGACGGAAAGACCCCGTGGAGCTTTACTGTAGCCTGATATTGAATTCCGGTGCAGCCTGTACAGGATAGGTAGGAGCCTAAGAGACCGGAGCGCTAGCTTCGGAGGAGGCAATGGTGGGATACTACCCTGGCTGTATTGGACTTCTAACCCTTGCCCGTGATCCGGGCAGGAGACAGTGTCAGGCGGACAGTTTGACTGGGGCGGTCGCCTCCTAAAGAGTAACGGAGGCGCCCAAAGGTTCCCTCAGAATGGTCGGACATCATTCGTAGAGTGCAAAGGCATAAGGGAGCTTGACTGCGAGACCTACAAGTCGAGCAGGGTCGAAAGACGGGCTTAGTGATCCGGTGGTTCCGCATGGAAGGGCCATCGCTCAACGGATAAAAGCTACCCCGGGGATAACAGGCTTATCTCCCCCAAGAGTCCACATCGACGGGGAGGTTTGGCACCTCGATGTCGGCTCATCGCATCCTGGGGCTGTAGTCGGTCCCAAGGGTTGGGCTGTTCGCCCATTAAAGCGGTACGCGAGCTGGGTTCAGAACGTCGTGAGACAGTTCGGTCCCTATCCGTCGCGGGCGCAGGAAATTTGAGAGGAGCTGTCCTTAGTACGAGAGGACCGGGATGGACACACCTCTGGTGTACCAGTTGTCTTGCCAAAGGCATCGCTGGGTAGCTATGTGTGGACGGGATAAATGCTGAAAGCATCTAAGCATGAAGCCCCCCTCGAGATGAGATTTCCCATTACGCAAGTAAGTAAGATCCCTCAAAGATGATGAGGTGGATAGGTCTGGTGTGGAAGCATGGCGACATGTGGAGCTGACAGATACTAATAGATCGAGGACTTTCCCAAATATAAGTTAAAGAGCCGTAAGGCTGTCTTGAATTCAATGTTGGTTTTATCCAGTTTTGAGCGAACAAGCTCAATTTGTCTGGTAATGATGGCGAAGAGGTCACACCCGTTCCCATACCGAACACGGAAGTTAAGTTCTTCAGCGCCGATGGTAGTAGGGGGCTTCCCCCTGTGAGAGTAGGACGTTGCCGGGCAATTGAAAAAGCGAGTTAAGGAATTTATTCCTTAACTCGCTTTTTTGTATATACTTTTACGATAAACTGGATGAAACATGTTTTGAAAGGAAACGCACTGCAAATGATTGTAATGATAAATTAAGGCTACACTGGGGAAGTCTATTAGTTTTTGAAGGTATCATGGACAAAGTGAGTATTATGGACAGAATGAGTAACTTTAGCACAGATTCTTCAAGTCTAATTTGCATATACCAAGTACCAGCAGCTCTTAATGTTAAACACGAGGCCCGAAGTGGTATAGCTATTTAACACTCCTCACAGAGTATGTATTAGAATTCGGATAGTATTCTTTCAAAAGATGTTGGGCGTAGCCCATTCCTTCTGCCATTGTTTCCTGGTCATCCCATGGCCGTGTAGCCAAGTGACTCATCAATTGGTAACTGGCAGCGAAAACAAATATTAACGCAACAAGAACTAGTTCAATTAGAATAATCCGGTTTTTCTGAGTGCCGTATACGACAGAGCGATCTTTTCTCATACCGTTACAGATCCTTTTGTAAGAAGTCCCAGTATTCCGTCACCCCTCCGTGAAACTATAACGAGGAGACCATTTGAGATATTGGATAGCTCTATGGTTATTTAGGGTACTATGTTCTAAATCACCTTCTCGTTTTCCTGTGTAATTGAAAATCATAGGAGTTGAGGAGTTCTCTAAACATCGGATCACTTACAAAGTCGCTGTCCTGACGTGGGCCCTAAACATTGGCATAGCGTAGAATGGTATGTGATAGTTAATGATTTGTGGAAGTGAGTCGATTATAGAGTTCATACAGCTTTTTAGATAATCCATAGCGGGTCTTCCATAGAGACAGACACCGACGTTTGCGCTGCTAAATGGAATACGGTGTCTGGAAGAAAGGATTCAAGCAATGAGGTTAGTTTGTCTGTTTGAAGAACATCCATCTGTGCAAACGCAGCTTGAGTATTTAAGTTTTCACGTTTGCCAGTGGATAGATTATCAATCACGAGCACTTCATGGCCAAATTCGATGAGACGGTCGGTAAAATGGGATTCGATGATGCCAGCCCCTCCAGATACTGCAATTTACATGTGCAATCTCTCCCTGATTTTCGAATTTTGCAAAGCACGTAGCATATGTTGATAGACGTGGCAAAAGGGATGTCAGAAACTAGCTTGTAAACCATAGCGGAAATGGGAGTAAAACCAGTCAAACGATGTCGGAAATAGTCTGAACTTGATGTAATAGGTAGAGTTTACATTATAATTAGTCATATCGCTAGAATTAAATCATATTTCCTATTCATGAAAAAGGAGAATTAATATGAAAAAGGGACTTAAGGTCTTAAAAAGATTCGTAACAGAACGATTTTACGACCAAGCCGCACAGACTGCCTATTACTTGTTGTTATCCATGCTGCCATTTTTCATATTCATGTTATCGTTACTTAATTTGTTCCCCGTGAATGAAGAACTATTGTTTCGATTTTTACGACCTTTCATTCCAGAGCAATCATTTGAACTCATCGAAGATAATGTCCGAGAAGTTTTAAGAAACGGTAAAGGAAAATGGCTTTATTTTAGCTTGGTGGGCGCATTCTGGTTGTCTTCTGTAACGGTACAGTCTTTTGCACGTTCCTTAGATTTGGCAAATGGATATGTACGAAAACAGGGGTTTTGGTTTTCCTTATTCCGAGATCTAGGAGTGACGATCTTATTTATGCTCGTCGTTCCTCTTTCGTTAGTTCTTCCTTTTATTGAGAACGTACTCCATCAAGTTGTTGCGTATTATGATCGAATCGATGATTGGAAGGGATGGCTATTTTTGTGGCCGAAGATAAAGTGGGGACTTGGTACGCTCTTTTTGTTTATCTTTTTCGCGATTTTCTATAAGATTGTTCCAAGTGGTAAGATTTTGTTTAAACAAGTAATTCCAGGAGCCTTATTATCGACAATCGGTTGGCAACTGTTTTCCTATTTGTTTGGCGGGTGGGTAACGGCTGTTGACTATACCCGGTTGTATGGACAATTATCGGGAATTATCATGCTCGTGATCTGGTTTTACATGACAGCCGTCATCATTTTGATGTCAGGCTTATTAAATGCAGAGTGGAGTAAGTCCAAAAAGAAGGAAGTGGGATAAATGTTAACTATTTTAGCGGTGGACGATGACCCAAATATTTTAGAACTTGTCCGCATCACATTGTCTGCTGCGGGGTATTCAGTAATGAAAGCAAAGAACGGACGTGAAGCGCTTGAACTTATGGAGCATGAGGTTCCAGACCTCGCAGTAGTCGATGTCATGATGCCTGAAATGGACGGCTATGAGTTAACGAAAAAAGTGCGTTCTGAATGGGATATACCAGTACTTTTGCTCACTGCAAAAGGTGAATTAGAAGATAAGGAAAAAGGGTTTCTTGCAGGATCAGACGACTATCTAGTAAAACCCTTTGAGCCGAAGGAATTGCTGTTTAGAATCCGTGCCATCCTACGGCGGTACGAGAAAGCAGTGGATGTCTTTATTCAAGCAGGACCGTTGTCCATCAATCGTCAATCGTATGAAGTGTCTATAGGAAAAAAAGTGCTGTTACTCCCCTTAAAAGAGTTCGAATTGCTATCTGTTCTTGCATCACGTGCAAACCAAGTGTTTACTCGTGAAGTGTTGTTGGATCGAGTATGGGGCTATGACTATGAGGGCGATGAGCAGACGCTTAACGTCCATATTAAGCGATTAAGGGACAAGTTTGAAGGTCTACCGGAACAAGTCAGCATTGTAACTGTACGAGGTGTTGGGTATAAGCTCGACACAGGTGCGGTATGAGATCGCTCTACGGCAAATTCTTGCTCTATACGGCTGGAATCATGGTGTTTAGCGCGCTTTCAGCGTTTCTGGCAGTCAATACGTATTACCATCAAAACTTAAAAGGCTCGAATGACGAAAAGAATATGAACATCGTTCGAGAACTCGCGAATTATATTGAAGACGCGGCGCCAGAAGACTTGGATTTTTACTTAACGACTCAAGCGGCAGCAGGGTACAAGTTGCTACTCGTAGACGAAAATCTAGAGGGCAAGCGCTATGGCCAATCTTTCCGGTTGGATAATTTAGAAGAACAAGATGTCATGACCGTACTTCAAGGTAAAGACTATCATGGCATGAGAAATTTCCCGACAGAAACGTTTGTAACGGGTTTCTTTTCAGATGAAACCGCAAATACCGTCGGGGTACCATTTACATATAAAGGGGCAGAGTATGCATTGTTCTTGCGCCCGGATATCAAGTTGCTCTTCACCGAAGTGCATTACTTGCTTGGTGGCATGGTTATCGTGATGGCAATTGCGAGTCTGCTAGCGATGTTAATTGTTGCGAAGCGGTTAATCCGCCCGATTACTCAATTGACTCTTGCCACGAAAAAAGTGGGGAAAGAAGAGTTCAGCGGCATCTTGCAGATTCATCAGAAAGATGAAATCGGACAACTCGCTGAAAGTTTTCAAAAGATGACCGAGCGACTCGGAGAGAATGACTTAATCCGCAAGAAGTTCATAAGTGACGTCTCACATGATTTCCAGTCACCATTGTTAAATATTAAAGGGTACGCGGGGCTATTGATGGATGACACGCTACCAGCTGAAGAACGTTCGGGATATGCGAAGGTGATTCAATCCGAAACGGATCGGTTATCATCACTTACGAAACAGTTACTTCTTTTGACGTCGCTCGATCAGATGATGAGCCCGTTGAAACCGGTGACATATGACGTGAGTGAGCAACTACGCGATACTGTGCGAAAATACCGTTGGCTCCTTGAAGAGAAACAAGTTTCGCTATCTATGGAAATCGAGGATGCGGAACTGACTGGTGACCCAGCGTTTCTTGAAAAAGTATGGGAGAACTTGTTGTCCAATGCGCTAAAGTATACGAACGATTACGGAACGATTGAAGTATCGTTAGTTTCGGATGAAACCAACGTGACCATAATGATTGGTGACTCAGGTATTGGGATTGCAGAAGAGAATCTCCCGCATATCTTTAACCGATTTTACCGTGAAGACGATTCTCGAACGATTGCTGCCGAAGGAACTGGCCTCGGGTTATCGATTGTTCAACAAGTGGTTGAGCTCCATAATGGATCGATTTCCGTCGAAAGTGAAAAAGGACAAGGGACAGTATTTACACTTGCCCTGCCGAAAATGTAATCTCCCGTACATGTTGCGTTCATGTTGAGGTTGTAAGATTAAGATAATCAGAACGACACAGGAGGAATTCAATATGCAGGAAAAATGGAGTATACGTCTAATACGCATTGCAGCGATCTTCGGGTTAGTGGGTACGGTGCTTGGTTCACATATGGCGGGGACTGGGTCGTATGCATTCAAACCGATTCACGCGCACATATTACTAGTAGGCTGGCTATCCGTCTTTTCATGGGGCGTATTCTATAAAATCTACCGCGTCCGCGCAACGAAACTCGTAGCAGTTCACGGCTGGGCAGCGATTATCGGGTCCATCGGATTGACTGCAGGTATGTGGCTTCAGTTCATCCGCCCGTTCGATATTAACGGGACGTTCGCCCTCGTCTTTTACATCGTAGGCGGCACGATCCTATTGCTCGCGTTTGCGCTATTCGTCGTCATGACATTCCTTATAGACCGCACAGAGAAACGATAAGTTAACTACCGTAGCCGTTCCTATTCGTAGGAGCGGTTTTTACTTATGTTAGGGAGCAGGGGGGAAGCGCTCGATACTACTGGCTAAGCGATCCATTCCAATAAAAAAACCTGTGGATCTGTCACCAAAGGGTGACAGATCCACAGGTTTTCAACTATCTACAGAGCTTACAAACCGCGGTATCCAGTCTCCGCCTTGAATCGGACTTCTGCATACGCAACTTCTGCTTCTTCATGACGCTTGGCACCAGCATAGGTCCCGATGATCGCTGCGAGGAAGCCAGCTGGAATCGAGATGATGGCTGGATTCACGAATGGGAAGAGTGGATCACCGACGAAGAATGCAGCACCCGGTACAGGATTGATGACGTTAGGACTCACTGCAACAAGCACAAGTGCTGTGATTAACCCAGTCAACATGGAAGCAACTGCACCTGTCGTATTAAACTTCCGCCAGTAAATCGTGAACAAGATCGTTGGAACGTTCGCTGAAGCGGCAATACAGAACGCTAGGGATACTAAGAATGCAACATTCAACTTCTCCGAACCGAGTGCCAGCAAGATGGAGACTAGTCCCACACTGATTGCAGCTACGCGGGCAGCGAGTACTTGCTGCTTCTCCGTTACTTTGCCTTTCATGATGATTTCTGCATAAATATCATGGGCTATTGCAGAAGCCCCTGAAAGCACCAACCCTGCAACAACTGCTAGAATTGTAGCGAAGGCTACAGCGGCAACGAATGACTCAAGTGCATCTCCGCCTAGGACACCAGCTAACATCGGTGCAGCCATATTACCGGCTGGGTTTTCTGCGATAATCGCTGTAGAACCAACAAACTTCGCAGCACCAAAGCCGAGGAAAATAGTAAGTACATAGAAAATCCCGATAATCCAAACCGCATAGACGACAGACGAACGTGCGGTCTTTGCATCTTTCACTGTGAAGAAGCGCATCAAAATATGTGGAAGACCAGCCGTTCCAAGAACAAGAGCGAGCAACACGGAAATCAAGCCAATCGGATCTTTATAGACGACACCTGAATGCAAGAAGGACTCTCCATGGTCCGTTGCAGTCCGCATGACGTCAAACATTCCAACAAAGTTGAAGTTGAATTTCATCAATACAAGGAAAGAAATGACGATGGTCCCAACCATCAGCAAAATCGCTTTCACAATCTGAACCCAACTTGTAGCCGTCATACCTCCAAAAAGTACGTAAATCAGCATCATGATGCCGACAATCATCACAGAAATCCAGTAATCGATGCCGAAGAGCAACTTGATAAGAGCACCCGCACCTACAAGTTGTGCAAGCATATAGAACAGCACAATCGTAATCGTATTCAAAGCAGCAGCCCCACGGACTTTCTTCGCCCCGAACCGTGATCCGATCATATCGGCCATCGTATATTTCCCGAGATTCCTAAGTGGTTCGGCGATGAGGAATAAGACGACGAGATACGCTGTCAAAAAGCCTACACTGTAATAGAACCCATCGAATCCACTCAATGAAATCGCACCGGCGATTCCTAGGAATGAAGCTGCGGATAAGTAATCCCCTGCAATGGCCATTCCATTCTGCCATCCTGTCAGGGAACCACCTGCGGTATAGAAATCACTGGCTGTTGTTGTTTGTTTCGCAGCCCAGTATGTAATGTAGAGTGTTAATAGAATTACAGCGAAAAAGATTGCAATGGAAATAAAACTCATACCGGAAATCCCCCTTAGTCCTTAATGTGTGTTTGGATAATCTGGTCGATGTCCTTATCAAAATCACGTGCCTTTTTCACATAAATTTGAGTGAATACCCATACCATCAAAAATAAACCGAACGCATATATCCAAGTCCACGTCATCCAGCCAACGGCTCGGGTTTCTAAAATAGATGTATAGCCTGTCAATATGGGCAACAGCAGATAGATCGTGAAAAACGCAATGACGTATGGAGTGATGAATCGGTTCTTCTTTTTAATCAGACGCTTGAACTCGGGAGTTTCAATAATTCGTTCATAGTCTAGCTTGCCATCAGCGGTGCGAGGCAGTTCGCGTTTAGGTTGAACCTCTGATTGTTTTATTTCAACTGTCACTTTCCCATCCCCTTCACGGATTTTTTGGACTTGCTGAATAGCTATAACAATCATCCCCCAATGATTCCCACGCCGTAAACTATCTTCCAGCAATCCTATTTGTCAAACGTATCAAATAGACGGAAAAAATGCAATATTATATTTATATAAAATAACAAGTCAGACCTTACCTGTTTGACATCAAAAAGCCCCAACTTTCTTCATAAAAGAGAGTTGGGGCTAATGCTATAGGGACATGCGAACAACACCTTCAAAGTGTTGTTTAATCATTGAACATAGTTTCTCCATGTTTCAGCAAACGAAGGCGTCTTTCATCCAAACGAAGTCGTTTCCATTCAGCATTTAAACGATCTAAAGCTTCTTTTGGCGTATCATCCGCTAAAAAGAAAGCCCCATAATGCATTGGAATAAACACTTCGGCACTGACATCTGAGAAAGCTTGTATGGCTTCTTCTGGTGTCATGTGTTGTGTGCCCATGAACCATTCCGGCTCATAGGCACCTATGGGCATGAGCGCGTGAGTAAGACCAGGGAATCTCTTGCCAATTTCTCTGAAACCTTCAAAATATCCGCTATCCCCTGCAAAATAGATGGATTCAGACGTAGGTGTTGTTTCTATTGGACGTTGGATAATCCATCCTCCCCAATGGGACGTGTTGGTGTCTGTTAGTGTACGCTTCGTCCAATGTTGGGAGGGAACAAAATGGAATTCGACAGAGCCGATACGTACTTGGCCCCACCAGGGAATCTCATAGACCCGATTCTCCTTCATTAGCTTACGAACTTTAGGTCCTAGCCCTTCTGGAACAAGAATGGCGGGTGTACCTTTGAGTTTCTTCAATGAGGGTACGTCTAGATGATCATAGTGGGAATGCGAAAGTAGGACAATATCGATGTCAGGAATCTCTTCTATGGAGAGACCCGGTTCTTCTAACCTCCCGCTGATCGCCATGCTACTTGCCCAAACTGGGTCTGTCACAATCGTTAACCCTGCAATTTGGATTAAGAATGTCGAGTGACCAATCCACGTAATTGTGAAATCCTCTTTATTTGCACGGAGCAAGGTCGATTGCTTATGATCGGCTTGGCCAATTTTATAACTCATATCTTTCTCTTTACGGAATCGCTCTTTTTGCCAGCGTAGTAATTCACCTAACGTTGCGGTACGCGCATTCGAATCCAAGTTGCTGTATCGTTTTTTGAACATGGACATTTACTCCTTTGATAAATCAATTTCCTCATTGTCACTAGGTTTCGCACGGTACACAACAAACGACAGGATAACCGCGACAATCGACATGGCAAATGCGATGAAGTAAACCAGTTCCACTCCGGACACAAGCGCAAGATTTATTGCGGCAGGGTCTGTCGGATTCGTGGATTTCTGTAACACGTGCAATTGACGTGCATTCATGATGCTGATGAAAACCGACACACCAATCGCACCTGCCACCGGCTGTAACGTGGACATCACAGCGGTTCCATGTGGATAGAGACGCTTCGGCAACTGATTCAACCCATTCGTTTCAGCAGGCATCATGATGGCGGAAACGGATAACATGATGAGGACATAGTAGATCACGACATGCCACACAGGTGTATCGACAGTGAGTTGGCTCATCATAAACATCGTCCCACTTAATACGAGAGTTGCTGGAATCATCAGCACACGTGGACCGAATTTATCGAATAACGCGCCCATAAATGGTGACATGATCCCGTTTAAGATACTTCCAGGCAACAAAACCAAGCCAGCCGTTGCGGCTGAAAGAGCGAGTGGACCTTGCATATAGATCGGCAAAATGATTTCAGAGGCAAACATTGCCATAATGATGATCAAAAACATCACGACAGCATGTGAAAACATCGGATAGCGGAATACCCGCATATTCATGATTGGTTCGTCGAGCTTCAACTGACGCCGAACAAATAAGGCGATACCTATAACGCCCATGCCGATGAACAGCCAAACCGTCGGGCTTGCAAATCCGTCCTTGCTTTCCCCGACAGAACTGAAGCCATAAACGATGGAACCGAATCCGATTGTTGAAAATACGAGTGAAAGAACATCGATTTTAGGTTTCGTCACCTCGGACACATTGACCAAGTACTTAGTTGCAAATGCAATCGAGAACAACGCGAATGGAATGACAAGGATGAACAAATAGCGCCAACCTAAATACTCAACGATAACACCGGATAGCGTAGGACCGATTGCCGGGGCAAACATGATGACGAGACCGATCATCCCCATCACTTTCCCGCGTCGTTCCGGAGGATAAATCAATAGGAAGACATTAAAAATAATCGGCATCAATAGACCGGTACCTACCGCTTGGATTAAGCGTCCAAGCAGTAAAATCGAGAACGTAGGCGCACTGGCGCAAATGATTGTCCCTAGTGTAAAGACGGCCATTGTCCCAAGGAACAGCTGCCTCGTTGTAAACCACTGAAGCATCAGTGCAGATATCGGAATAACTATGGCCATAACGAGCATGAATCCAGTCGCCATCCATTGGACATCAGTCAACGAAATCGAGAACTGATCCATAAGTGTGACGAGCGCAATATTCAACAAGGTTTCGTTTAAGATGGCGAAAAAGGCACCGATAATGAGCGTTAACATAATAGGGAGGACTTTCACATTCGGGTTATCTGCTAAGTATTCATATTTCTTGTTTTCCATTCAAAAACCTCTTCCATGTTTAGGGTGATTTAACTCAACTATTATTGATGGTGTTTTCGGATGATCCCTAACATGTCAACGAAAGAGGCAACTTCCGATGCTGAAAAACGATCTTCGATTTCTGCAATTGCATGGTTCAATGCTACATCCAACTGTTTGTAGTCCTCCCCAATTTCGGGGCTGACACTTAAGTAGTTGACGCGCTTATCGGTGCTGCATGGTGTTTTCGTGACAATTCCTTTTGCGACTAGTTCATTAACTTTCACAGTAACTGCTGAGCGCGCAACGTGAAGTGTATCTGCTAAAAAACTGGCCGTGCACTTTTCGTTATACAAAATTACTTCCATATACAGCAAACTATTATAAGTTAAATTTCCATACACATTATTGTGATTCATTTGTCGAAGGCTTTTTAAAATCTGTTCATAATAGAATTGGTCTAACGCATGTATAAGTTTCATGTAATCACATCCCGTTTGTTAAGTGAAACTAATTATAATCGTTTAATTAAATTAAGCAAGCTTTAAGATCAGTAGTAAAAAACAACTCTATCTTCTTGTTGGATAAACTATTTTTTTAGGATCATATTCCTTTTCATAGGGTACATGTTATAGTGAATACTACTTTCTATAGAATTTAATCTATACTTCAATAGAAATTCTTAAGTACCTAAATGGATGGTTTTCATTAAAAATAAAACGAGAAGGTAGGTGTAATTATGGGGATAGGATATATAATTACGTTGATTTTATCCATTTCAATAGCGATTAATCTTTTATTGTTGGTAGGAGTATTGTTTTTCGAAAGACGCGACATCGGAAATACATGGGCATGGATATTAGTCATGGTGTTTATTCCTATAGCGGGCTTTTTCATCTATCTATTCCTTGGACGTAATTTGAAGCAAAAGAACTTCTATAAGCTGACGGATGAAGAGAGAAGAGAAATAGACACGGAAGTGAATCACCAATTATCGACAGTCTATAGAGAGAAGGTTCAACAGTCTCCGTTACTCAAGAAACATGAAGAACTAATTCACATGAACTTGATATCATCGGATGGACTATTATCTACGGATAATGACATCCAGATCTTCGAAGATGGACACAAGAAATTCGATTCCTTAATTGCGGATATCCAAGCATCTGAAAAGGAAGTTAATGTTCAGTATTACATTATCCAGTCTGACGCATTAGGGACAAGACTTCGGGATGCCTTGATAGAGCGTGCGAAGGCAGGGGTGAAAGTTCGTCTCCTGTACGATGAAGTCGGTTCCAAAAGGACCGCACCTAAGTTTTTTGATGAATTGCGTGCAGCAGGCGGCGAAGTCGAGGTGTTTTTCCCATCATTCTTCAGGTTGATAAACTTCAGAGTAAACAACCGTAATCACCGGAAACTAGTTATTATCGATGGACGCATCGCGTATATTGGCGGATTCAATGTAGGGGACGAGTACCTTGGTCTGGACAAAAAATTCGGTTACTGGCGGGACACACACCTGCGCATTAAAGGAAAAGCCGTCCACCACATTCAAGGGAAGTTCATATTGGATTGGCATCGTGCCGGCAATAACAAGCCGGGTGAATGGGATGAGTACACATTCACTGAAGAGCCGCAACAAGGGACCAGCCCAATCCAAGTAGTTTCGAGTGGACCGGATTCTATTACAGAGCACTTGAAAAATATGTACATCAAACTTATCTTATCTGCGAAGAAGAGTGTTTATATTCAAACGCCCTATTTCATACCAGATACAAGCTTTATGGATGCCTGCAAAATTGCATTGCTATCTGGAGTTGACGTGCGAATCATGATTCCGTGTAAACCGGATCATCCGTTTGTCTATTGGGCTACGTGGGCGTATGCTGGCGATTTGCTCGATTACGGGGCCAAGATACTACTTTATGAAAATGGCTTCTTGCATGCAAAGACCATCGTCGTTGACGAGGAAGTGACAGCAGTAGGAACGATGAACATCGACTCCCGCAGTTTCCATTTAAACTTCGAAGTCAGTGCGATCGTCTACGATGAAAGAGTAGCTCAACAGGTGCATAGATTGTTCTTGAAAGACATTGAAGTCAGTTCAGAACTGACACCTGAACGGTATGCAGAGCGTCCGCTGCTTATTAAATTCAAAGAAGGCATTTCTCGTCTTCTATCACCTGTATTATAAGAGTAGAACGAAAAAAGGAAAGCCTTCTCGCGGTGAGAGAGACTTTCCTTTTTTATGATTAAACAAACACTAAATTCAATTTACCTTCCTTCAATTCAAGCATGGCGTCGAATTTCTGGCCGTTTGCGTGTGTAAATCCTTTAATGACGTTTGTTTTTCCTGCGGTGCACAATAACTTCACTTGGGCTTGCGTTAATTTCTTTTTCAAGAATAATCCTGGAAACGTCTGCTTGCAACCATTTTTATAATTGCTGCAACCGTAAAACTCTTTGCGTGCGACGATCATGCCTTTTCCACACTTCGGACATGGCGCAACTTCGGTGGCTGTATAGGATTTACGACTGGACGACTTAGATGGCGGCAATACGATATCGATCTTTTGTTGCTCAAGTTGGACCGGCACGTCTTCAAGCAATTTATAGATAAATTTCGACACACTTCCTAAAAAGTGTTGGCCAGTCCCTTCACCATTCCCGATTTTCTTCAAATACGTTTCCCATTTCGCTGTCATTGAGGGACTCGCGAGCAAACTGCCTTCAATCGCTTGACAGAGGACGCGTCCTTTGTCGGTAATCGATACAATATTTTTCGTTACCGAAATATAGCCATGCTTTTTAATCGTTTCGATAATGTTACTGCGTGTCGCTTCTGTACCGAGGCCTTCAATTTCTTTCAAGATATCGGTCTCGGTCTGATCTTCGACAAGCTTCCCACATGTCTTCATCATCGCGATCAGCTGACCTTCTGTATATGGCTTAGGTGGTTGGGTCGCACCTTCCTTAATACCAATCTCACTTTGTACTGTTTCACTTTGCACTAGAGGTGGAAGCGCGGGCTCGTCCGCGTCTTTCCCTTTTTTTGGGGGTGCTGCAAATAACTCTTTCCAGCCTTTGTCCACCTCTGTTTTCCCTGTCGTGAAGAAGGGGAGTCCGTTGACGTCCGTCGTTACTTTCGTTTCTGTGTATAAATAATCCGTGTGGAACATCGCGAGTGCAGTTCGCACAACTTCTTCATAGAGATTCCGTTCCAGGGGTGAAAGTCGTGCGATAGCTGCCGCTGTCGGAACCTTTTTCGTCGGAATGATAGCGTAGTGTTCTTGGACTTTCGAACTGTCGACAAATCGCTTTTTTGGCGTCTTTGAAGTGATTTCGAATGGTTGCCCCATGAGCTGCTGATACTTTTCAACGGAAGCTGCTAAATAATTGAATTCGCTCGGTGTGATATGACGTGTATCCGTACGAGGATACGACACGAGTTTCTTCTCATACAGTGTCTGCATTGTCTTCAGGACGGTCGCAGGACTCGCTTTAAAGCGGCGGTTAGCAGTTGCTTGGAGCGTCGAAAGAGAATGCAATTGTGGTGGCGGCATGCGTTTATCTGTAGTTTTAAGCTCTGAGATGGTACCTGGTGAACGTTTCGTAATACCACGGCTGTTCAACGCATCTGCAATTAGTTCGCGCTTCGGCTCTTTCAACTTGGCTTTTCCTTTATAAGTCCCGCTAGCTGCTGTAAACAGTGCCTCCGCTTCAAAAAATGGTTCCGAAACAAACGTCTCAATTTCACGTTGTCGCTGATAAATCAAATACACTGTTGGGGATTGAACACGCCCGATTGGAAACACTTCCTCAATTCCTTTCGCCTTCAATAACAGCGTATACAGCCGTGATCCATTCATTCCAACGAGCCAGTCACTGATCTGACGAGACTTCGCTTCTTCATACATCTGCAGATCCTTCTTGTTATCGCGTAAATTCTCAAACCCTTTGATTACTTCATCTGCTTCAAGAGAATTAATCCACAAGCGTTTTATGGTTTGGTTACGAGCACCTGTCTGATCATAAATACTATAGAAGATATTTGATCCTTCGCGATCCACGTCACACGCGTTAATAACGGTATCCGTATCTTTGATAAGCTTCTTCACAACCTGGAACTGCTTGAACTTACCCTTCGATACTTGGAACTCATAGCGCTCTGGTAAGATCGGCAAACTTCCAAGTGACCAGCGTTTCCACGCGGGATTATAGGTATGAGGTTCTTTCAATTCCACGAGGTGGCCAACGCCCCACGTCAAAAAAGCCCCCTCCGGAAACGTCGGGCATGGATGGATTTCCATATAGCCTTCGTGTTTACGCGCAGAGAATGCATCCGCATAGGCTTTCGCTTGTGATGGTTTTTCGGCTAGTATTACCGGTTTCATGACGGCACCTCGATTTTTCATGTTTAATACGTTCGTTCTGTTGTACTCATTATCTCATATTTTGGGGCGGGTTGCTATTGCGTGGAAGTGTTTAAGCCCCATGCAAAAAACATATAATTGAGCTTTCCAAATTCATAGATAGAGTAGTGATTGATATTAACTTGATTCTTGTAGTGACACCGAAATGTTTAATCTGGAACTTTCACCATTTTCGATTCGGTATGTCCTAAATTGTCATATCAAAGCAGTACCCTCTTCTTTTTCACAACAAATTGTGGGAATTACTTTGCGTCTTTTTGCTCACTAAGTAAAATATATTCAGTGTCTAGAATCTATTCATTTAATTTTCTCACGTTTTAAACCGATTTTTTTAAATGGACCATAGCAAGTTGTTAATATGTGAGTGTGTTGTTCACCATTTAAGTTAAATCGTTGAAATGCATAAATAATCCAAACGCTATGCCGAGCGCAAAGTTAGGAAAAGATATATTAATCCATTTCACTCCCATTATAATCTTTCCCTTTTTCTAATTGACTTTTTGGAACAAGGACCAAATTTCCCTATGTGACTCATAAAATTAATGATAAATATCTAGCATCTCCTTCCTCATTGTGCGTCCACTTCTTCAGTTGTTGAATCAGAACAAAAATGAATGTGTACCCTATTAATTTGAGAAGCATCACATTATAGAATGTGATATATTCATGCTATGATAAGGACTTGACTCCGGAGGTGAAAAAATTGAAGAATACTCGTTTAACAACAAAAGAAAAATTACTTAATTTATTTAAGAAAGAAAAAGAGTTGACAGTAAATCAAATGGCTAAAGCATTAGAGATTACCGAAATGGCTGTCAGAAAGCATCTCAATGTTTTGGAAAGAGACTCTTTTATCGATATGTACGAAATGAAGCAACCTATAGGACGACCTGTTCAAGTTTTTTCATTAACATCACAAGCGGATGAACTTTTTCCTAAAAGCTACGATAATCTAACTGTTGATTTTCTGAATGACCTTCAAGAAATTCAAGGGAATGAAATAATTGATCGCTTATTTGAAAAGCGGGGTAAACGACTAGCTAATAATTATTTGTCTCATATGAAACCCGGATTTTCAAACGAAGAAATGGTCGATACGTTGAAAAATATTCAAATTGACAAAGGGTATATGGCTGATGTCAATAAAATAAACGATAACCAGTTCGAATTAATTGAACATAACTGTCCTATCTTTGAGGTATCTAAAAATTTTAAGCAGGCATGTCATTGTGAGACAAATATGTTTAAAGAAGTTTTAAATACGAAAGATGTAAAAAGAACAAGTTGCAAAGCTGACGGCGATAACCATTGCCATTTTCTTATCAATTTTAATGATGATGACGTTTCCGTTTAAAGAAAGGCCAAGTTATAAGCTAATTGCCTTTTTATCCGTAGTAGTTTATCAAGATAAAGGAATAAGTATATCGTAGGCAACTCTGTTGACTTCGGCTGATTACTTATTCTAATATGAAGGTAGACACTTTTTATACTAAAAGGTATATAAAGTATAAAAAGCGAAAAAACTTTGGGGGAATTTAAATGACTAAATTTACACTACCAGCATTAAGTTATGGTTTTGATGCATTAGAACCAGTTATTGATCAACAGACGATGGAAATCCACCATGGAAAACATCACCAAACATATGTAAATAATCTTAATGCTGCACTTGAAGGCCATGAGGCGTTAAGCGACAAGTCGCTAGAAGAACTTCTTACAAATATTGATACGCTACCTGTTTCAATTCAAACTGCTGTTAGAAATAATGGTGGTGGGCATTTAAACCACTCATTGTTCTGGGAAATCCTCACGACACCTTGTGAAAACAATCTACCGACCGGGGACCTAGCAGCGGCGATAGACAAGAAATTTGGTAGCTTTGAAAAATTCCAAGATGAATTTACGAAAGCGGGAACAGGAAGATTTGGTTCTGGATGGGCTTGGTTAGTCGTCAATAAAGAAAAACAAGTCGAAGTAACAAGCACACCAAATCAGGATAACCCAATTATGGTAGGCGAAACAGCTATTTTAGGATTGGATGTTTGGGAACATGCTTACTACTTAGCTTATCAAAACAGAAGACCTGAGTATATTTCAAACTTCTTTAAAGTGGTTAATTGGGATATCGTTTCTAGTAAATATGCAGCGGCGTTGAATAAATAATAGCTACCTATGAGATAAGAGACCTTTGGGGATATTATCTCGTTCATTCTAAAATGAAGGGGTGAAACATCATTGCCAGAACGTATAAGTAAACAGAAGATGTCCTTTACGATCTTAAGTGGCGATTCCACAGATGGGGATGGTGGATTCGGTATTGGTTCGATTAATCTTGATAATATGACACCACTAATTATAGATCCTGAAGAAAATGATGTTTTTATAGATATGGATGCTTTGCATGCCAAAAGCAAGATAGAGAAAATGGTCCGCTTTAAACCTGAAAAAGAACATGCAGGACCGAATCCGAAACGCTATTGGATTGTGTGGCTTACGCTTCAAAATAGTGGATCGGGCCCTTATTATTCAGGTGCAACAGCTAGTGAGATACTAGTGTCGAGGGAAGAACGTCGCATTAAGTTAGGGTATAAATCATTACCTGAACACGTAAATTACATGGATAAGTCCTTAAAAAATCAGTTTGTCCTTTCTCATATGGATGAGAGATCATTGGGGTTATTAAGAGATTATCTAAAAGAATATGATGAAGGATATTGGCAACGATCTAGTGAAGAATTAGAGATTCAACTACATTTAGGGATGTGAGAGAATGCAAATTAATTCAGATAAAGTAAGTTCTTTTAAAGAGGCGATGGCAAATTATCCTACTGGTGTTACGGTTGTTACAACAATCGATGAAGAGGGTAATCCAATTGGCTTAACAGTAAATTCGTTTGCATCGGTGTCATTGGATCCACTGCTTATTTTATGGTCAATAGATAAAAGGGTTTCTACATACGAATCATTTAAGAAGGTAGATAAATTTGCGGTTAATATTTTGGCAGATAATCAAGCAGAAATTGCTTCGGTATTTGCAAGTCGCACTAGTAATCAAGAGCGGTTTGAGAAAAGTGATTGGGATCTTTCCAAAAATAATCTACCTATTATTAAGCGGGCAATGGCAACGCTTCAATGCAAGACGTTTAAACAAATTGAAGCAGGAGACCATACAATTATAATTGGAGAGATATCTGAAATTGTTGTTGAGAAGAAATCGCCTCTCGTTTATCAAGGTAGAAAGATGGGGGCATTACCTACAAACTTCCATGAAAATTAACATGTTATTCTGTTAGAAATATGTATGGGGGAGTAGTATGGGTGTTTTACATGCATTGAAGCTAGGCCTACTATTGCCAAGTAAACGTGCTGTTTTTCAATTGAATCGTGTGAAAACTAAAGACTTCCTAACTTACCTAGTTTTACTGAATGTGTTAATTTCATTTCCGAATGGAGTACGACTAATTAGCAAATCTATAAGCAGCGGTGAGTTTGGCAAAGAGTCTTTGCTAATTTTATTTATTTATCCATCATTCATAATGCTTTTTGGAACCATAGGTATCTTCCTGCTTGCATCAATAGGCGTGTTAATTAGAGCGGTTGCCAAAAGAAAATTAGTATATCAACTTTTATGGAAAATGACCGTTTATGCATTGACGTATCCTATTATGCTCTACACTCTTTTTGATGTGCTGGGTATTACACAGTGGGCTTTAAATCTCGTATTGCTAGTACTATTCCTAGTGATTTTTTTAAAAATGATTTTGATCTATCCTAGAATTAGGAAAGGTATGGATGGATAACGTGAAAGGAGTTTTTATAATGGCATTTGTTATAACTTCGGAGTGTATGACAGAACGGGCGGCTGATTGCGTAGAGGTTTGTCCGGTTGATTGTATTACGATGGGCGATGATCAGTTTCTGATCAATCCCAATACATGCATTGATTGCGGTGCTTGCGTGGTTGTTTGTCCTGTTGAAGCCATCTATTTTGAAGATGAGGTACCAGAAGCGGAATTGGCATCAATTCTTAAAGCAAAAGAATACTTCGGGGTTGTCTAATAGCTGATAAACTTCAATATTATCCAATACAGTTTGTATTGGATAGCGATTCAAATTTAATGAAAGCCGTTTTAGAAGGTTTGTCCTTCCTAAACAGCTTTCTTTTTTTATTGTTGGAATGTATAAAAACCCCAATTGTTTCCAGTCATTTTAACTGAAACATTGCAGCTTTATTTTTTAACTAGATCATTTTAGTAATAGTCCTATCGAGAACCGTTGAAAACATATATAAGGTTTTTGACCAGAAGATTAGGGGTGACTAACTTTCACAATCTCTTTCAAGACTAAACGTTGCTTGACTCCTGTCATCAACATAATAGTAGGACGGGTTTCATGTCAGAACCTCGATTTTTCATATTTAGTACGTTTGTTCTGTTTGATTGACTATCTCACATATTGGAGGGGGGGCTATTTGATGGTGGAGCAATCAGAAAGTAGCGTATGATTCTACGTTCTTAAATTGCAGGAAAAGCCTTGGATTTGTTTGTCAGACAGACCTTTCACACTAAAACTTTGTTCAGGATTCCCTGGTTGAGTATGCTAGGATCTAATCTCCAATTAACGAAACCTTCTGTCAAGTAAACGCGTATAAAGGTGAGAAGGTAGGAGCTACCACGGGAAATCTGTTAACAGTACTTGTGCTAACTTTGCTAGTAACCTATAAATAGTTTGTTTTCCAAAAATCAAAAGAATTTAATTGACGTAGGATAGAGAGTGGAAAGAGAAGAATTTTTCTGTAAGGAAGATTCGGTATCCTTGTTTTAAAGAGAAAGTATTAAGGTGCTTATGTATAAAATAATTGGTAGAAAGGAAGTTCCTATATGAATATTTGGGCGTGGATTGGGCTTTTGGGAATTATTCTATTTACGCTGATGCCTTTAAAAAAAGAGAACAAATCGAAAGAAGACTTTAGAAAAGTAATCGTAACGGTACTGATTGTGCTAGGAATTATGATTGCAGTGGTAATTTTTAATGTTAATTATTTAGTTGCACTGATTATTGGGTTCATTGCATCGATTGTGTTAGATAAGAAAACATATACAAAGAATCGATTGATAATTTACGGGGCGATTGTTCTAGTTATTGGAATTGCAGGTTACTCGGTATTTCGAGACAATCCCAATTATGTTATGAACCATTTAAAAGATAATCCACAGTCGACGTCTTTTTACTTGGAAGAAAACGGTGAAAAATTAATTACCTATCATTCAGATAGAGTTCGACCCTTGGCAAGTACAGTGAAGATGCTGATTGCTGTTGAATACGCAATGCAAATTGATGCCGGCATATTAAATAAAGATCACGCTGTCTCAGTAGACGATTTAAACCGTTATTACATAAAAAATACGGATGGCAACGCACATGAAGAGTGGTTGAGGACGATGAATGAAGAAGGGAAAGTTAATAATAATAAGGTGATTCTGCATGACGTTGCTAGAGGAATGGTGACCTACAGCTCTAATGCCAACACAGATTATTTGATTGATTTGCTGGGCATAGCTGCTATTAATGAGCGAGCACAATCACTTGGTCTTACGCAGCAGGAGGAAGTTTATCCGATTGTTAGTGCTCTTTTAATCCCGGATCACATAAAAACAGAATCGATGGATGAGGAGCAACTAATTAAAGAACTTGAATCGCTACCAAATGAGGAATATCGGGAACTTGCTGAGGAATTAAGTAAACAAATGAAGGAGGGCACTATCAAGGCTGAAGAGATAACATTTGAATCGACTTTGAAGGTACAGAAAGTATGGTCAGATCGTTTGATTGGCGCATCTGCTAATGATTACGGGAAGTTATTGGGGATTATATCGAATGATGAGCTTCCGGCGAAGGCAGCTGAAACTGCAAGGGATTTATTGGAATGGCCAATGGAACTTAACGAAGGAAACCAGGAGCTATTTACCCATTTAGGTGCAAAGGGTGGATCGACCGCGTTCATTCTTAATGATGCATTATATGCAGAAAACCACAGAGGACATAAGATTGAAATGGTTCTCCTAACAGATGACTTGAACGTCTGGCAAAATATATTGATTAGTCATAACTTGAATTCCTTTGAATCTAAATTACTCAGCAGTGAA
The DNA here is from genome assembly GCF_050858885.1 of Sporosarcina sp. A2. Lineage (GTDB taxonomy): Bacteria > Bacillota > Bacilli > Bacillales_A > Planococcaceae > Sporosarcina. Next base: position 3,202,321 of record NZ_CP193898.1, read on the forward strand.
GACTACCGTCTGAAAGTCCAGAAAGAACTCTCCCAATAGTAATTAATCAAAAATACCATTGAGGATTATAAGTTAACGATGGCACTATACATTTGTCGCACAGATATCCAGGAAAAGATTGCAATTTTCTTTATACCTCTCATAAAAGGAGCTTAATAAAATTGTTCGCTTACATTATGACTCGTTAATACATGGGATGAGTTTCATTGAGCTCTAATAAATCCCATAAGTTTCCGTATAAATCTTTGAAAACTGCTACAGTTCCATACGATTCTTCGCTGGGTTCCCGCGCGAACTCTATACCTATTGAGACCATTTCATTGTAATCTCTCCAAAAATCATCTGTCCTTAGAAATAAAAAAACGCGCCCACCAGATTGATTTCCAATGAATTGCTCTTGCTCAGGTGTTGAAGCTTTTGCTAATAGTATCGCGGAACCAGATCCTGAGGGAGATACTACTACCCAGCGCTTATCTTGCTTCGGCTGATACGTATCCTCCACTAGCTTGAATTTGAGCTTCTTCGTATAAAATTCGATAGCCTCATCATAATCTTTAACTACCAAAGCTGTATGTAATATTGACTGTGTCATTAACATTCACTCCTTTAATAGGTTTGTAAATTCTTTCATTTCTTTCAGAAACTATAAGGCGTGTTTCAGTTTTTATTGGTTTTGACCAAAGGTTTCTCGGTGTGTCATGTAGAAATGTTTAATCTGTGTGATGATTTTACCCAATGAACAAACAGGGAGGAGGAACACGGTGATTTATATTGATCCTGATGTGGATTTGCATACGGAAGAATTTGTGCAGGTCATTATTGAGTTTAGCACGAGTCCTGCCCATGTCGCCATATTATCAAATTCCTTTTTGTCATTGGAACAAGCAAAAGAACAAGTCGAACAAAGCCATAGACACTTTCAAAAGGAACTCGAGATATTATTGGGGGAAAAGCATTATCCATACACAATCATGCAACAGTATAAAAATAGTTTAAACGGTGTCGCTTTACAACTTCAAGGAATTGCTGTCCAGCATCTATTGTCCTCCCAAGTGATCAGAGCGATCTTTCCTAATCGTGAAATGCGGATTCCTGAGAACCCGATAATGTAACCCTCCATAATAAGAATCAGCCCATCTGCGTGAAAATTACGTGCAGATGGTTTTTTTATGTCTAAAAATTAATGGATATTGAATAGAATATTTACATTATTAAAATTACCCCAATTTACAAGTCGTAAATTATTGGTACGCTTAACGTAGAACCCTCGAATTATTTACTAGAAAAGGGAGTGGTTGAAAAAAGTTTTGGTGGATAAAATGCACAAAAACTCTGAGATCAGAAAGGAAGAAGATGATGAACAAACGAATGACGAAGCGTTTTACGACAGTGGCTATGTCTACATTTCTAGTTACAGCTTCATTAATAGGGACACATGCACTTCCGATCCAAGCAAAACAGAATACAAATGACGCAAGGGAACTCTTGGACAAACTAACTAAAGAACAGCGTGCGGCGATTCAAGAACTTGATAAAGAAGTCGGATTTACGGTCCATCCAGCCATTAATCAAAAAAGCGAAGCGCCAGTAGAGCTCATTATAGAATTTAAACAAGATCCTGCAAAGGTAGCAGTGGCTAAAAGTCAGCTCCAAGAAAAACGGAGCGCTATCTCATTAAAGGATGCAAAGAACAAAGTGGAGGAGTCCCACAACGAATTTAAGAAAGCGATTAAGAGTTTGGAACTGCAGCCTTACAACAAATTAGGCTCCCATTCTGTTGAAGGGAACAGCGTTGAAATCACACTAGAATATCGTGATGCGTTCAATGGAGTGGCCGTTACGATGCCTGGAACAGCAATAAAGGAAGTGCTGAAGACAGGTTTAGTGAAGAGAGTATGGAAAAACGAAGAATTGAAGGTAGATCTACCGGAAATCAAAGCAGAAACAATCGAGCCCAAAATGATCGATAGCATCCCTCAAATCGGTGTAGATCGATTGCACGCGGATGGGATCACTGGTGAAGGCGTCAAAGTCGGTGTCATTGATACAGGAATCGATTACAATCACCCGGACTTAGCGAATGCTTACAAGGGCTATCAGTCTTCAGAGGGTAAGGATCCAGCTACAATCGATCCGGATAGTGTAAAAGGCTGGGATTTTGTAGAAGATGATGCGGACCCAATGGAAACAACGTATAAAGACTGGTTGAAATCTGGACAGCCTGAATTTGATCCTTATCAAAGTAGTTACTATACATCCCATGGCACACACGTTTCCGGGACGGTCGCTGGACAACAAGAAAACGACGTTGACTATGCCGTTAAAGGTGTTGCACCGGGTATCGAGTTATATGGATATCGTGTCTTAGGACCATATGGAATGGGGGACATGATTGGGGTAATGGGTGGAATCGACAAATCGGTCCGTGATGGAATGGACGTCATCAACCTCTCTCTAGGGACTTCAGTGAACGACCCATTATCCCCTGTGTCGATCGCGGTAAATAATGCGATGCTTTCGGGTGTCGTCAGTGTCGTAGCAGCTGGAAATGCTGGACCGAATGCACAAACAGTGGGAGCACCAGGAACTGCAGCACTCCCAATTTCTGTTGGAGCAAGTGATGTGGCACAAACTTCGCCGACGTATGCTGCAACCACTGAAGAAACATCGTTTAGTGACGTGCGGTTATTGGCAAAAGACTTTACCGATAAGATTGAAGAATTTCAAGGTCAATCGTATCCGTTAGTTTATGTAGGTTTTGGTGGGGAAGATGAATTTGAAGGAAAAGATGTAGCTGGCAAAATTGCATTGATTCAAAGAGGGCAGCGTTCGTTTGGTGAAAAGCTAATGAATGCAAAGTATGCAGGCGCTAAAGCGGTAATCGTTTTCAACGATTCTGAAGGTCAGATTCCCTATTACGTTGGGGAAAGCACTTCATATCTACCTGCTTTCCGTGTATCTAATGAAGATGGTTTGAAATTGGTAGAGTCCGCTAAGAAGAATAGCAGTCTTACATTTGGAGAAATGAGCAACATCAAATCAGAAGGAGATTACTTAGCAGGGTTCAGCTCAAGAGGACCTGTCGCAAGTAGCTATGATATTAAGCCGGATCTTGTTGCACCAGGGGTAGCTATTTTTTCAACATACCCAGCATACGTCAACGATCCCATTGACAATAACTATGAAATTGCTTATGCACGAATCCAAGGAACCTCAATGGCGGCGCCACACGTGGCAGGAGCTGCAGCGCTTATCTTGCAACAACATCCAGAATACACGCCATTTGAAGTCAAGGCGGCGTTGATGAACAGCTCAGTAGACATGAAGGAGGATTATTCGGTCTATGAAGTGGGAGCTGGGCGTATCAATGTGTACGATGCTGTGTATGCAGACACAGCTGTAACTGTAGTGGATCAAATCAGCATGGTCGAGGATGATGAACCGAGTACACTGGAACACGAAACAGGGTCTCTTCGATTCGGTAGTTACTATATCACTGAAGGAGACGCGATTAAGAATACTAAAAAAATTAAACTAGCGAACCGTGCGAACACAGAGAAGTCTTATTCGGTTGAAGTGGACTTCTTACAAGCAAACGATAAACGTCCAGATGCAGCTTCCAATGGAGTGGTGCTCAAAGTTCCAGAGAAGATGACTGTAGCGGGTGGTGACGTGGTGGAATTTGAAGCGGAAATTAGTGCCTCTGAAAAAGCAGCATTCGGAACGTATGAAGGGTATATTCGAATTTCAGATGGTGATGGTGCAACACATCAAATTCCATTTGCACTTCGTCTCTCCAGCAAAGGATTCGCTTCAATGGACTTCGATCGTCCAGCCGTTCCGAACGTCTGGAAGTATCATCCGTTCTTGCTTCCATTCATGGGGTTAAAGTTGAACTTGAAGAGCCCGATGGAAAAGGTAGATCTAGTTATTAAAGACTCTAAAACAAACAAGCCATTAGGAGTAGTTGGGGCATTTTATGACTTGAAGCCGGGCGTGGATTATTTTGCATCCAAAGGTTTCATGGGCAACATTCTTCCATTCACGGGAGATTCCAAGAATCCGATTGGCACTGATTGGGTCCGCTTACCTGAAGGGGATTATCTCTATGAACTAATTGGTACAGATAAAGATGGTGCCGAATACTCAATGGAACAAGTTGTGGTGGTCGATAATACTCCGCCTGAAATGACGTCCCTAAATCACCAACCAGGGATTATTGAAGTTGACGAATCGATGTATACAAACGAATTTGGTCTCAATGCGTTTTGGGTTCATACGAATATCTATGATTCAACGATTGACCTGTTGAACCGAAAAGGATTTAAATATGACCAATCAGGAAACATCGTCACAGTTTATCAAAATAATTCGTTTCCAAGTGCACTTGGGGTAGCGCCAGATGGGGCAATGAGTTTTGGCGTATTGCCGAAGGAAATTGAAGCTGGCCCCGTGGAGATTGACTTAGTACCTGTGGATTTAGCATCCAATGCGGATACAAGAAGTTTTACTAGATATACGGTTATCAAAAAAGGGACGCCATATGCGTTGCAAACATACGACAAAGAGAAGTTGTATCTCGACGATCAATTTACGATGACCCTGAATTTATCACAAGTTGAAAATTTACTGTCAGGGACATTTGGTGTGGAGTATGATCACGAGATTTTTAAGTTTGAAAGTCTGTCATTAAATGATGAATTTAAGAAGTTTGCAGATGAAAATGGTATTGAAGTTCAGTTGGATGAACCAGGTATTGATGAGGAATCTTGGTTTAACATGCTTCACGTTGGCGCAACACTTCAATCTGACGCGGAGTTCAATGGATTTACTGGTGACAGCCCATTCATTGAAGTGACGTTTACAATGATCAGTGATGGGTATTATGAAGGTGCAGGCGCATTAGGTGTTGATACCCTCAAATATAAGAAACACGGTGAAACGGAACTACAAAATTTACCGGTATTTCTTGCGGATCCATTTGAAGTTGTACCAAAGCATTCCATTTTGTCAGGATTCATCACACCTGAAGCCTTTGTTCATGATGACGGGTTTTTATACGTCAAAGATTACGACAAAATGGGTGCAAAAGTATATGCAAAATCTAAAAGTGGAAAAGTCTATCATACAAAAGTAGATGAATACGGGGAATACTTCTTCTACGATATGCCCGTTTCGGAAAAAGAGTATACTGTCTATTTTGAAGTACCTGGACATTTAACCAAACAACGGACAATCCGACCGGGTGTCGAGTACAATGGTGAGTTCGTTGGGGAAGAATTTTGGGTAGATGCTGTGGATGCCCCTGCCGGAGATGTGAACAATGACGGCGTTATAGATATTCACGATGTCATGCGTGTCGTTGCGCAATACGGTAAAAACCATCCGAGTACAGACATTAATCAGGATGGAATTGTAGACGAAACCGATATTCGCTACATTGAAAAGAATTTCTTGAAAGTCGGAGACAACGCCAAAAACAAGAAGCCGCTTGAAAAACTTGGATCAAAAGGCTTGAATGATTTCTTAAAGGCGTTAGGACTTGAACCAATGAAGTGAAAAAGTGGTGCTTTCTATAGTGTGAAAACGGAATTTGTTAAAGCAAACAGGCATCTCCAAATGGGGATGCTTGTTTACTTGGAAAAAATAAAACATCTTTTGAAGAATAGAATTAACTTTACGATCTGAACGAGAAGATTGTAGGGGTGCACCCAATACCACGAACATTGGTATCCCTATCGATTATCATTCAGTTATACAAGGAGAATGGTTTCGAATTCATTGTCTATGACAAGGCCCATCGCTTTGTTCTTAATTTCCGGAATGATTTCAAGCTATACGTGAGTCTGCAAATAAGTAAGAACTCTATTGTTCTGTACTGCTCCTTTCTCCTTATAACTTGAATTTTTCATAATTTGATTTCTCCTCGATAAGGTCTAAAATAGAAAAGTACTTTATTGGAGGAGAAACACTATATGAAAAATTTTATTCAACCTGTTTTTCAACGCTATTGGAATCCTTATGTTGTATTGCTGATTGCAGGGATTCTTAGCGCTTTATACTTTGGCCTGACTTCGACAGTTTGGGCTGTCACTGGTGAATTCACTCGACTTGGGGGGGATATACTGAAACTGTTCGGGGTGGATATTTCCGGCTGGGAATATTATGACATGGTACACCTGAAAGGAACGACTTGGAGCCGTCCGGATGGCTGGATTGTCTGGGGAATGTTTATTGGTGCCTTGATGATGGTGTTATTGAGTAATAATTTCAAAATCCGTCTTCCGCAACAGAAACGCAGATATGTCCAAGGACTTGTCGGTGGAATAATTGCAGGATTTGGAGCACGGTTGGCACTGGGCTGTAACTTGGCTGCATTTTTCACAGGAGTTCCTCAGTTCTCATTTCACTCTTGGATTTTCATTGTCGCAACTGGAGTTGGAACATTCTTTGGAGCGAAGTTGACGAAAATGCGCTGGTGGAAAGGTAAGCCGACGTTAACGAGAGGCGCTGCAAATCCAACTAAAGCAAAAAAACGTGTCATTCAGCCTTATGTGGGAGGCGCGATCGCCATTGTCTACATTGGTTTGATGATCTACTTCTTTGCAACTGGACAAAAACTACTGGGCCTAGGAGCAGTATTCGGCCTTGCATTCGGAATTCTCATCGAACGCGGTCAAATTTGTTTCACCTCCGCTTTCCGGGATCTATTCCTTGTCGGTCGTAGTATCATGGCAAAAGCGATTATCGTGGGAATGGCTGTCAGTTCTATACTAACGGTTATTATTATTTCCGTATATGACTTAACGCCAATCACTCAAATTGCAGCGTTAAGCACATTTGTTGGTGGTGCATTATTTGGTCTCGGTATTGTTATGGCTTCTGGTTGTGAAACCGGCATGATGTATCGACTCATGGAAGGACAAGTCTTGTTCTTGCCTGTATTTGCGGGCAACATCATCGGCGCAACTTTCCTAGCCTATGCATGGGATCATTTAGGCGTTTATGATACATTGGTTAAAAGCGGAACGAAAATTAATCTGTTGGAATCATTTGGTCCGGTCGGTGCTATTCTTGCAACGCTCGCAATGCTCGGTATACTTTATGCATTAACGGTTTATCGAGAAAAACGCTACCATCGCCAGTTGGCAATGAAAAGAGGAGTGAAACAACATGCAAGCTGACAAAGAAGCTGATTTCACACTCGATCTACGTGGGGAGTCTTGTCCTTATCCTGTTATCTATACTCTCGAGGCACTAGAGGGGATGAAAAAAGGTGAATTATTACAAGTCATCACGGATTGTCCAGGTTCTTTCCGAAATGTACCGGAAGAAGCGATCGCCCATGGCTACACGTTTGCAAAAGATCCGATTAAGAATGGTCAGGAATATCTGTTTTACATTTATGCTTGATGTGAAAAATAGAATAACTTAAAAGTAGCAATAAGAAAGAGCTGACATCCAAAGTTTGTGACTTTGGATGTCAGCTCTTTTAATAGAGTAATTAAGTTTCTTCATTTAGTTAGAATCTCTAGCTTTTTGTGTATCCCGAACGTTTTTCTGAACCGTGATGGCTGCAAAGATACTCAAAACAAAAGCCATTCCATAAAAGCCCTTTTCACTTAAGATGATACTTCCAGCATTATAGAGTCCGATCGCCATGAGTGAAATCGCTACAATTAGGGCAAACCAACTGAGTCCATAGTAGATGTTCGTGACAGGGATATCTTCCTCTTTATCTCGTACTGCCTTTTGTAGAGAGACTGCCGCATAGAGGCCAAATATCAAAATGGCAAAGTAGTAACCTTTTTCATTCAACTCCATTGCAGCATTGAACAATCCAAATAGATATGCGCTTACACCGATGACGAGTGCTACCCAGGAAGCTCCTTTAAATGCAGGAGTCGGTTCTCCGTCTTTACGTTCTATTTTTCGTTTAGGTTCATCACGACGTTCGCGCTCAAAGAAGTCATTAGGATCATTCGTCATTGATAGACTCTCCTCCTCTTTTCAACATCATATCCAAATCAGTATCCATCGGCAACCGGTTTTCCACTATTCTGTTATTTATTTTTAGAGAGCAATCGTCTTAGTCAGCGCATAAATTAAAAAGGTGGACCCACAATCCCCATTTAACTACCTGGGTAATCTGAGTCCACCTATTCAGGTGTATATTATTTCGGGTCCATGAACACGGCGCGGATCTTTGGAACATCGTTCTCATCTGTCTCTGTGTAGCTACCGTAAACTTGAACAGTTGTACCTTCAGGGATTTCTGATCGTTCACCTAACCGGATATCGTCAACCCAGAGAACCTCTTCAGAGGAATCCGCAACATCGCTTTTTAATCCGTAGCGGCCTTCTTCAATTGCGAAAATGGTGCCCGTGAAACTGACTTTCTTATTCGAAGGAACTTCTCCCTGAGCAACTTCTTCAAAAGCTACTTCAGTAGAGTCCCCTTTAAGACCTTCTTCTAAAGTAACCTGGTCATTTGATGACTCTGAATTTGTCGATTCCGTAGCTTCAGGTTTTTTATCGGAATCTGAAGACTTCTCAGACTTGTCTGCATCACTGCATCCAGCAAGCATGATACCTGCTAGTAGTAAAATAATCGCTTTTTTCAATAGAATCGCCTCCCTTGTTTATGATAATCAATTCTGCGTAAAAAGAAAACCGTTGAATGGTCGATAACCCTGAAAGTTTTTAAGAAAGAATTTCATAGTAGGGAGAAGGACTCTGAACTGGAGCATCTGCTATTCTTTAATTTGCCAAAACAACTTTGCATTCCTCGGAAGCTTCCCGAATATAAAGCTTGCGAATGGTACGAATCGATGGAAAAACCAGATGATGAGATAACAAAGAATCACTGTAATTGTATATTGTAAAAGTATTGTAATGTGCCAAGACATCGGTGTACCACGTGTTGGCAAGTACTTCATTACTTGTAAAAGTACGAGTGGGTGCATCAAGTAAAAACCGAAGGAGTAGTACGCAATACTGCGCATCCGGTGAACACTTTTTTGACTTGACCACCGTACCAAATACTCTGCAAAGTAGAAGAAGAACAGACTTCCTATCACTTTGAATAAGATTCCGATCATTTTGTAATAGTCGGGGTCAATTGGTAATCGTTCGAAATAGGTGTTTCGATATCGGATGAATACATACGTCAAACCGAGAAGCAGGCCGCTGGTTCTAGCAATAATCATCTTCTTCTTTGTCATCTTTTCGATAATGGCTTCGTAATGGACACCTATCCAGGCGCCAAGCATATACGAGCCAATGAAGTTAAACATAAGAGGGACTGTGACAAAGTCCGTATGCATGGAAAACTGGTAATGAGCATACTCAGCTGCAATTCCGAAAAGCCATAAGTACTTACGGAAAAACGTGAATTTACGGACCATTACCATTAGGAGAGGAAAGACTAAGTAGAATTGTACAACGATAAATATGAAATAGAGTTGGTATTTGCTTTCCCGAACAATATCCTATGAACGATATCAGACAAGATGAGTGGTCGATCTTGGTAATGCCACATTTCAACTTCATAAATTAATGGCCAAACAAGGTAAGGAATGAGAATGTATGTAACACGCTTTTACCAATAGGAAACAAGTAACTCTTTAGTGAAAGGCCGGTCACGATACATGTAGAAGAACACAATTCCCATGATCATAACAAACATGCCGCCCTCAACACGAATGATTTTATTCAGAAAGAAATAGAACGTATTCTGAATAGAAGGCACGGTAAATAGATGTCGTTATTGAGCGGTTGTATGCACTAGCACAACAAATAACATGGCAAAAAGTCGTGCGTAGTAGATGGAAGTGATTTCTTTTTTCATCGAAAGTCACTCCTTAAGTGGCTTTTTGGACAGACCAACTGCCAGTATACAGGGAAAAAATGGAGAATGCAAAGTAACGAAGGCTTTAAAATACGAAGACAGTCATAAGCATCGAGGTTATGCACAGTGGAACGAAATAGGAATAAGAAAAATACAAAAGATAAAAGATGTTCAAACTAGTAGTATGTAGCCAAAGATAAAGATTTTCAAAAAACAAAAAGAATCCATAACGGATTCTTTTTGTTTTTAATTATGGATTTGTAGACCAGAGACCTGCTGACTTCAAGAGGACACGTGGATGTAATTTTAACTGGGCCACCATGACATCTGCTAAATCCTCAGGCTGCATCACTTTTTCAGGATTTCCGTCAGTTAAGTTTTCACCCATTGCCAAGTCAGTTGCAACGGTGCTTGGCGTAAGTGCACTGACACGGATATTATGTTTACGAACTTCAAGCATAAGTGACTCGGTAAGTCCAAGCACTCCAAATTTAGACGTACTATATGCACTAGTGACAGGAGCACCTTTTTGCCCCGCAGTGGAAGCAACATTAATGATATCTCCTGATTGTCTATCAATCATTCCGGGAAGTACAGCTCTTGTCGTATAGTAAACTCCCATTAAGTTAACGTCTATAATATTTTTGAATTCTTCTGGAGACAACTCCATGAATTTGCCGAACTTGCCGATTCCAGCATTATTCACGAGAATATCAATGGATCCAAGTTCAGAGGTAACCTGCTGAACAGCATTAGTAATGGCTTCTTGATCGGACACATCGGCTGAAGCAATTGCGACATTAACACCGTATTGACGTAACTCTTCGGCTACGTTTTCCAAGTTAGCGAGTGTTTTGCCGATGAGCCCAACATGAATTCCTTCTTTTGCAAATGCGATTCCAGTAGCGCGACCAATTCCTCGTCCTGCTCCTGTAATGATAGCATTTTTACCTGATATAAGTTGCATGAAATTACTCCCTTTTAACCTGAATTTCTGATTTATGAAGTATAGCAAAGGATAAGAAACCATACGAAGAATACGTCTTAGTTTTAAAAGCGTCCTTATTATAATGACAAATGGTATGATAAAAGAAACCAATTCGCACAACTCATAAATAATATAAAGAACTATATGGAAAGGATCGTTTTATGTTAGGTACAGGTATTTTTATTGTCTTGAAAATGCTCCTGCCCATACTTCTCCTAGTATTCGCAATCTCTGCAGCGTTAAAAGCATTAAGAGGGTACGAAAACAAGTCAAAAAGAAAGCTGGAGATGGAGAGGAAAAAAACAGCTAAGTTGCAAAAGACTATTGAGAAACAAAATGCGCGTTTAGAAAGACTGGAACAGAAGCAATCTGAAAAGAAGTAGCCTAAAGGGATCTAAAAAAGGGTCCCTTTTTTGCTTGAGTTAGTTTTTACTTGCAGGCTAACTCTTCCTAATAGTAGTTAAATTGTGTCCCGATATCGAGAAACTCTACTGAGTGTCGGAGAAATCCCAAGAAGTGAAGGAGAAACGTTTCTACTTGTAAGAGAAAGCACTCCAAGTGTCGGACATTCACTACAATACCTCGGAGAATGCAAAAGGACCCTTGGCCCCACGGAGAGAGGGCTTATGTGGCACCCCTTTCTTCACTTTAACAATCCAGCATTTTCAAGAAACTCGCGTGCCACATCCTCAGGATTTTCCCCATCAGAATTTACGCGGAAATTCATATCACGCATTTCATCATCTGTTACTTTCCCCGCAAGCTTATTTAATACGTCTTCTAGCTCAGGGTACTTATCGAGCGTTTTCTTCAACATAAGTGGTGCGCCTTGATAGGGCGGAAACAGCTCTTTATCATCTTCGAGTACGGTCATTTCATACTCTTTAAGCTCGCTGTCGGTCGAATAGGCATCCATTAAGTTGATATCACCCGTTTCTATCGCTTGATATCGTAATTTTGGCTCCATCGTTTTTACAGAAGGGAAGTTCAAGTCATACAGCTTTTGAATGCCTTTATAACCATCTTCGCGGTCGTTAAATTCAAGTGTGAATCCTGCTTTAACATTATTTTCGACAGCAGCTAAGTCCGAAATTGTCTTCACACCGGACTGTTCTTCAAACTGCTTGGAAATTGCAAGTGTATACGTATTGTTATAGGACATCGGTGGCAACAATGTCATATCGAATTGCTCTGCAAGCCCATCATGCGCTTGTTCGTAAACTTCCTTTCGATCGTTGCTAACTGCTGGTTCTTTCAAAAACTCAGATAATGCGGTTCCGGTAAATTCCGGGTACATGTCAATACTGCCGGACTTAAGTGCATTGAACACAAACGAGGTTTTTCCAAGTCCCGGTTTTAGTTCAACGGTCAGATCCGTTTCATCTTCAATGAGTAGCTTGTACATATTAACGAGAATTTCAGGTTCAGCCCCTAGCTTCGCACCAAGCACAAATTGATTATTCGAACGTCCGGATAGGAAAGGAATCACGATAACGAGTAGCGCGATAACAAAAAATACAATAAGAGCGGTAGCGGCTCGTTTAAAGGAAAGACCTTCAAATTTCTTAAGCAAAAAGTCGAATGCGAGCGCTAGAAGTGCTGCAGGAATAGCTCCCATTACAATAAGAGAAGGGTTATTGCGGTCGATTCCCAGGAGGATTAAATCTCCAAGACCGCCAGCACCAATCAGAGCGGCAAGCGTAGCCGTTCCAACAATCAATACCATCGATGTCCGTATCCCAGCCATGATGACAGGCATCGCAAGCGGTAGTTCAACTTTAGTTAGTCGTTTCCAATTCGTCATTCCCATTGCCGTGGCGGCTTCTTTTAAAGAAGGATCGACTTCTTTGATCCCTGTATATGTATTGCGCAAAATAGGGAGCAATGCATACGCAACAAGGGCGATAATAGCCGGTACTTTTCCGATTCCTAGAAGTGGAATCAGTAAACCTAATAATGCAAGTGACGGAATGGTTTGTAGCACCGCACTGGCACCAATAACGCTTTCTGCAATTCGTTGCTTATTCGTTAAATAGATGCCAAGTGGAATGGAAATGAGTACAGCAAATACGAGTGCAATTAATGAAATTTGAATGTGCTCTAACAGTGCACCTGCCAATTCCCCTTTGCGATCTTGAAACACATCGAAGAAATGACTCATGCTGTCGCCGTCCTTTCTTTTTCATGTTTCGCTAAAAAGGTAAGAAGCGTTTTCCGAGAGAGAGTACCAACAATCTGATTATCACTTTCAACAGCTACAAGATCCGCTACCAGCAATGCATCGAGAACGACACTCCATCCAGCTTCAATAGAAATTTTAGGGATGTTTAAGTCTTTGGATGTTAAAATAGGCTTCATATGAGCGCGAATGACGAAAGGTTGCGGGCCTTGTGGTCCAATGAACTCTTGTACAAAGGGTGAGGAGGGAGTAGTTAAAATTTCTTCAGGTGTTCCTAATTGCTCAATTTTCCCATCCTTCATAATACAAATTCGATCTCCGAGCTTTAAGGCTTCTTGGATATCGTGCGTTACGAACACAATTGTTTTCTTTATCGTTCGTTGTAAATGTAACAAATCCTCTTGCAACTTCGATCGACTGATCGGATCGAGTGCGCTGAACGGCTCGTCCATTAACACAATATCGGGATCAGCTGCCAGTGCACGGACGACTCCAACGCGTTGTTGCTGACCTCCTGATAATTCACTAGGCATACGCTTCCGATACGTTTCTGGATCGAGACCAGCCATATCTAGTAATTCCGTCACGCGATCATGGATGCGGTCTTTTTTCCATTGTTTCAGTTCAGGAACTATTGAAATATTCTCTTCGATTGTCATATGCGGAAACAGAGCAATCTGTTGGAGAACGTAACCAATTTGCCAGCGTAGTTCGTGAATGGCATAATCACTAATCTTTTTATCATGAATGCGTATCGTGCCTGTCGTTAATGGAATTAAGCGATTAATCATTTTAAGCGTTGTTGTTTTTCCGCATCCGCTTGGGCCTATAAGTACCAAAAATTCACCTTCTTCAATTTCGAAGTCTAATGAATCCACGACATTCGTTTTTCCATCATAAGATTTTGAAACGTCTTCAAACTTTATCATCTACACCGCTCCTCTTTTCCCGAATCCTCACTATGAATATAGTACAGTAAGATACAGTTATACCTATATCCCTAAATGACGAAAAGAAACCTCCGATATACGAGCGTATGATCGTATTTGGAGGTTTAGTGTACATAGTTTATTTTTTTCGTTCTAACGGATAAAGATTTGTGAAGTAATCCGTCGTTACATCTCGCACTTTTCCACTTAAGAATAGTACTGCGATGACGTTCGGTACTACGACAATTGCTAATAGTAAATCGAGGAATTCCCAAACGAATTGTAGACCGCCAAGTGCTCCAACGAGAATCGCGATGATGTAAACGACACGCATCACTTTTGAAAAGCCAGTTCCGAATAAGAACTCGGCTTGTTTCTCACCATAATAGATGATTACGACGACGGTCGTAATGACGAATAAGAAGAGGACAATGGATATAATGATGCCTCCAATTGTTGCACCAAACACAGTACTGTACGCTTCTGTCACCATAGATGATGCATTCTCAGCATCGATGACTTTCCAAACGCCTGTCGTTAATACAACCATTGCTGTCATTGTACACACGATGAGTGTATCGACAATGACTTCGAAAACGCCCCAAAAACCTTGCTTAGCAGGATGATTATTTACAGCAGCAGCATGCGCAATCGGAGCAGTACCGATCCCTGCTTCGTTAGAGTAAAGTCCCCGGGCTAATCCCCATCGAATTGCTGCCGCAACACCTGCACCCGCAAATCCACCAGCAGCAGATAACGGTTGGAATGCATACTTGAAAATGAGTCCAAATGCAGCGGGAACCTCTGTAATGTTAAAAGCGATTACAATGAGTGCGCTGACTATGTATACGACAACCATTGATGGAATAAGCCGCTCTGTCACACGGCCAATTGCTTTGATACCACCGAAAGAAACTAGCGCCACTAGAAGTGCTACGAGAAGTCCAGTTAGGATAGGTGACAACCCGAACGAGCTTTCAATTGTAGTGGCGATTGAATTCGACTGGACCATTGTGCTCGCAATGATCTCAATCATTAGTGCAAAGGCAAAGACATACGCAACTTTCTTCCAGCCTAACCCTTTTTTAATATAATACATAGGTCCGCCGACATAATCCCCAGCTGCGTTCTTTTCCCGATAGGTTATTCCTAAGACGACTTCAGAATACTTTGTTCCAATTCCGATTAACGCAACTAGCCACATCCAAAAAATAGCACCTGGGCCACCAAGTGCAATTGCTACTGGAACTCCTACAATATTCGCAGCCCCCATAGTGGAAGCAAGAGCAGAAGTCGTTGCTTGGAATGGCGTTAATGTTCCATCTCCAGAGCCTTTAGATAACATCTTTCCAAAGGTTTGCCTAAGAATATGTGGCATATACCTAAATTGGAAGAATCCGAGTCTGATTGTTAGAAAAAGCCCTCCTCCAATCAGGAGTATGATAATCGGTGCACCCCATAAAAAGTTTGAAATTACTTCTACCCACTTTGTAAACGCATTCAACTGAGTCATCCCCTTTATGTATTTAAAATCGTGCATGGAAGATCAAACTTGCACCTCCTGAAAAAAGTGAATTCTGATTTACTCACTAATCTAACTACAATATTAGTAAAACAATAAAAAGGTTGTCAAATATTTAAATATAACAGAAAATACTGTTATTTTTGATTTTAATTAGAAAACACTTGATTAGAAGTGTTATTCTAATCAAGTGTAAAGTAGGATGAATTTGTCTATTCTCAAAGAGGAAGTTTAATGTAAATTCCAAAGGAGAGAGAATTATATCTATCTGTAATTACATAAAAGACCTTATTAATTTAGTAGTATTACTTAAAATAACTGAAGAATAGAGAGGTAGAAGTCGTGCTTGAGGTGCTTCAAGTGCAAAAAATATAGGAGGATAGACACGCGAAAAACAAAGTAACAATACTACTAAGTCTAGCAGCAATTGTTGGTGCTATTGTTATTTTTGTATTAGCTCATGAGTTGCAAGAAAGCAAAGAAAGGCAAGCAACGATTGCAAATGGAACAATAGAAGAGGCATTAGAACAGATTGACGTTTCGTACGATCCGCCATCCATGGAAGACGTTCCGGACGGGCCTGACGGTGTAGCGATTCAGAGAGGGTATACTTTCATGATGGATACTGCCATTGAATTAAGAAGGAAATCAGAGATATCTGATGGGGATGAAGTGATGAGTCAGCTTGCTTGTACGAGTTGTCATGCGGGTGCTGGCTTAGACCAAAATGTTTCCACACTAGTTGGTGTCACTACAAAATATCCGAAGCATCGTTCCCGGAACGACAAAATGTCAACAATCCAGGATCGTATTAATGGATGTATGGTACGTAGTATGAATTATGTGGAATTTGAAGATGATGATGAGGATTTGTCAGCAATGGTTGCCTATTTGTCATATATTTCAGAGGGAGTTCCTCAAGGTGCGGACTTGCCATGGCTGGGGAAAAATGAAGTGGACGAAGTACCGATACCTAACGTTGACAAAGGAAATTCCATCTTTCAGCAATCTTGCATCGCCTGCCAAGCAACAGATGGTGCAGGATCTGGCCCTACAACTGGACCGGCACTTTGGGGAGAAGGATCTTTCAACGATGGAGCAGGTATGGGAAGAATGTCGAAAATGACAGGTTTTGCTCAAAAGAATTTGCCTAAAACAGATTCAGGATCTCTTACCTTGCAAGAGGCAGCAGACGTGACTGCGTTCATCTTCTCTCAAGATCGACCAGAATTTGAAAATAGTGAAGAAGACTGGCCAAAAGGTAATGGACCAAAAGATATTATGAACAAAGAGAAGTAACAGCAAGTAAAGGACGGGTCAATCGATTGGGAAAAAGTATTAGGTCATAACTAAAAAACAACATCCATAGAGAAATTTATGGATGTTTTCTTGATTTTTAAAATCCTTAAAAAGCAGTAAGGGAATTCCCTATTTCACTCCTTTTTCCTTTGATACCATGGAATAGTAGTATAGTGTTTGATACAATAGTCACAAAGATAGGAGGAACTAAAATGAGGAAAACATCGACTTTAGTATTAACTGTTTTAGTAGCTGTTTTTGCACTAACTATTATTCTTATGTCTTTCCAATTGAAAACAAACAAAGCAGCAGAAAATGAAAATCCGGCAGATGTCATTGAAACTGAAAACGAATCTGAGGATGCTGGCAATGGGGAAATAGAGCACAATCCACCTTCAATGGATGATGTCCCAGAAGGAGAGCTCGGTGACGCTATTAATCGCGGATATGATTTAGTTAACGATACGTCTACTGTTCTAAGAAGCGAGGCCCCGACTACAGAAGATGGTGAAAAACTAGTAAACGAACTCTCATGTACGAGTTGTCACGCAGGTGCCGGTTTGGACAGTGAAGTTTCTTCTTTAGTAGGAATGTCTGCGGTATACCCAATGTACATCGGTCGTTCTGGTAAAATTGTATCATTAGAAGATCGCATCAATGGATGTATGGTGCGAAGCATGAACGGAACAAAGTTCGAGAGTAATGATCCTGATTTAAAAGCGATGGTCGCGTATATGACTTATATCTCTGAAGGGATTCCTGTTGGCGCTGAGTTGTCATGGCGTCATCAAAACAGTATGGACGACATGCCTGTGCCGAGTGTTGCAGATGGTGAAAAGGTATATCAGCAATCTTGTGCAACATGTCACGCGGGTGACGGAAGTGGAACGGGTTCAAACACTGGTCCTGCACTATGGGGTGATGGATCCTTTAACGACGGAGCTGGAATAGCGCGTCTGACAAAAATGGCTGGCTATGTGCACAACAATATGCCAGTCGGAAATCCAGGTAGTCTTTCAGATCAGGAAGTGGCTGACGTTTCAGCCTTTATCCTTTCACAAGACCGTCCTGAGTTCGCTCATCACGATGGAGATTGGCCAAATGGTGGACGTCCAAGCGACTCGATGACAAAAGAACGTCGCGACGAAATTAAAGCCGGTACAATCGACTGGGAAGCAGTTATAGGTAAGAAAGAATAAAAGGAAAACCCCCTAAACCCCGCATAATCTGCGGGCAGTTTGGGGGTTTTCTGTCACTGTATTTAAGCATGTACAGGAATGGAGCGCGCGAGTAACTCTGTTAGATCTTCAGCAGACATAGTCCGTGCTCCACCGCCTTGGACTGCAGAAGCCGAGCCACCACCTTTGCCCTCTATTGCAGGCAGAGCGATAGATGACACTGTTCGCATATCAGGTGTTAGCGAATTCGTACGAGAAGCTACGAATTGCAACTTCTCACCATCATCCGAGACTAGCAAAACTACGGCTTGT
This sequence comes from Sporosarcina sp. A2, assembly GCF_050858885.1. Lineage (GTDB taxonomy): Bacteria > Bacillota > Bacilli > Bacillales_A > Planococcaceae > Sporosarcina. Next base: position 3,220,578 of record NZ_CP193898.1, read on the forward strand.
TCACGAAGAGCAAGCGTTTTACGAGCTAGTTTCTGCAACTCTTGCATAGAACGGTCTGTATAAGTTTGACGAATAATAGTTGTTTTACGATTAGCGAGTGCTGCTGCTTCGACGTCAAGCAATTGTTCATTTGCTGAATCTAGTTGTTTCTCAAGTAGATGATGCGATTCGAGCAGTTTATGTGTTGCTACAGCTACTTGTTCAAGTGGAGCACTAAGTAATTGTGCAACTTCGGATAGTTCATGGTGGACCGATCCGAGTTGGTGGAGAACACGTCCACCACACACAAAGTGAATCCGTGTATGCTTTTTCTGTTTTTCAGTAGAGAGGACCTTCAGGGAACCGACCTGGCCAGTTGAAGAGGGATGAGTACCTCCGCACCCATTCGTGTCGAATTCAGGAATGATCACGAGTCGGATTTCCTCGTTAACACTTACTTGTTTTCGTAGCGAATACTTAGATAGCTCTTGTTGTGTTACCCAATTTTGTTCAATCGTACGATTTTCAAGAATGACTGCGTTAGCAAGAGTTTCAACCGCGTGTAGTTCATCTAAAGAAACAGATTCAGTTTCCAAGTCAATCGTGACGATTTCTCGACCTAGGTGGAAACTGACAGTAGGATAATTGAAAAGCTCTACGAAAGAAGCTGTTAAAATGTGTTGACCCGTATGTTGCTGCATGTGATCGAATCTCCGCGACCAGTCAATTTCAGCCGAAACGGTCCCGTTAGACGACAGAGGACGTTCTAAATAATGACGGATTTCCCCATCTACTTCCTCTACATCCAGCACCGCAACTGATGCGATATGGCCAGTATCATGAGGCTGACCACCACCAGTTGGATAGAACGCAGTATTTTCGAGTACTGCGAACGGACGATTTTGTTCATCGATTGAGTGCTGAGTGACTACGCTTGTAAAGCTGACACGGTAAGGATCTTGGTAATAAAGACGATCTTGCAACATGGAAAAACCCCTCTCTGATTTCACTGATTTTCTATATATCCATTGTACGAGGTAACGTGTGGATATGCAAAACCGTCCAAACTGCTCTAAAGCAGTTCGGACGGTTTAGGTTGTTTCTTCTTCAGTCTTCGTTGATCAAGAGACGGTAATGTCATTCCAATTAGAATAATGAAGATGCCGATAATCTGAATGAATGTTATATGTTCGCCAACCAAGAGAACCGAAGCAGTCATAGCGACCGGGAGCTCCATAGCGCTTAAAATGGACGTCATTGCGGTTCCCACTTTAGGAACTGCGATTGAAAATAAGTAAATTGGGATGATGATTCCAAATAACCCAAGAACTAATCCATACAATAAGAGACTAGAAGTAAATAATTGACCCGTCCAGACAATTTCAGGAGATTGGAAGAAAAGAATAACGATTGCTGCGAATAAGGAAGTGAAAAGGAGACGTGTGGTTGTGTCCATTCCTTCAACAGCTTTTTGATTCGCCATTACAAATGAAGCGAAACTAGCTGCTGAAGCCAAGCCGAATGCCCAACCTTGCCAAGGAATTCCACTTAAATCCACATTGAGAATACCGGCGGCAAAAATTGTTCCTGTAAATAAGAAGACGAGTGAAAAGACTTCGATTCTTTTCGGGAGACGACGTCTGCTAATGCAGTCAAAAAGCATGCCAATCCACGTGAATTGAAAAAGCATCACTACAGCTAACGAAGCAGGCATATACTCAATCGTTTTACCGTAAACAATACCTGTTAATGCTGTGAAAAAGCCTGCAAGTATTAATATCCATCCACCTCTAAATCGGGGAAGTTTGTGTTGTATGATGATATATAGAATAACGGCTATCAGAAAACCGATGATGTATTGACTAGTAACAGCTTGAGAAGCCGAATATCCATCCTTGATTGCCAATTTAACAATTGACGAGAGGATTCCATAACTACTGGAAGCCACAATTACGAGTAGCGGATAAATCCAAAATTTCATATTGTAATTCCTCCTAAGCTTCCCAGTATAGCACGCTTTTTTCCATTTTGAAACATAGGATGTCTGACCTCCCATCTATTTCCCGGGAAATAAATACATAAAAAAACACCCTCTAAAAAGAAGGTGTCCTAATTCAATATTATCTACCTTTATACTTTTCTTCACTGGAAGATTGGTCTTTGGATTTACGATGATTTTCTTGCTTTTCTTCCTCCCATTCCATTCGCGTATCTTCTACGGGAACAGCATCGACAGTTTGCATATCCTGATGCATGTCAAAAAGGGATTCTTTGTCGGTTTTAACGGCGTCAGGGTTATCCAGATAAGGCTGGATAACTTCTTTTCGATCTTCTGATGTAAAAGACTTTTTCTTGTCGTCCATGAATAGTCCTCCTTTAGGGAGTTACTCCGCTTTAACCAATTTCAGCAAAAGACTGGACAATGCTTTTTGTTCTTCTTTGTCGCCGACTTTCCAAAGTTCTTGGAGTACGTATTGCTCGCGGTTTTTTGGCTCCTCATGCTTTGCCAAATAGCCTGCAACATATTCCGTTGCTTTTGTCAGTTGCTCATCACTGAGACCTAACTTTTCACCTTTATTTACTTTGTCGGAGAGGTAATCTTTAAACGATGTAAAGTTTTTTAAGATGTCTTCTTTCTTTTCACTGTCCATTTTGTTCAGTTCACTTTCTACTTTGCCTTTAACGTCCATTGGAAGCGTCCACTCCTTCTGTTTGATACTACTAGTATTGACATAATCACAAAAGTTAAACCCGGTAAAAATAAGTGTTTCTAAAAGTGATCATTTGGGGAATAGATAACAATACAAGAACCATTCCATAGAAATGCGAAAGGGAGCGATAGGTATGAAACAAAAGCGGTATGTAGGCACTTTGCATTCTATAAACAATGTAATGAATAAGATTACCGAACTAAAATCATTTGGTTATACAAGAGATGAAATTTTTGCGGTTTCGAATTCTGATGAGAATGATCGGATGCTGGAAGATCAAACAGATATCATATTGGCTACAAAAGAACAGGATGGATTCTTGACTCGTATGAAATTCTTCTTTACAGATGGACAACCTGCTAAGGAAGCATTTGAACAGCTCGGTTTTAATGAACAACAGACAGAAGCCTTTTACAATGAAGTAAAAGATGGAGGTGTGGCATTGTTTGTAATGGACGATCCGAAGTCACCGCGACATCCAGATCCAGCAAATAAAAGAAGTACGACTGATGCTTTTGACTCCGACAGTGCCAGTGCCTTGTCAGATAGTGGAATTCCACTTGAAAACGCAGGAGAAGAAATTGAAGTAGATGAAAACGCAGGACGGTACCCTCGCATCAATACGAATCATCTTTAACAACGAAAGCCGAAGAGTAAGCAGTTGGCTATTTTGTAAAGAGAATACGTTGTTGAAATAAATATGAAAAAGTAGCTATACAAGCTGAAAACTTCAGCTTGTATAGCTACTTTACTTTATCGATTAATGACGGTCGTCTTTCATTTCACCAATCTTTTCTTGTACGTTTCCTTTAAGCTTATCCCACTTGCCTTCAGCTTGTTTAGAAGCATCATTTGTAGCATTGCCGTATTGGTCTTTTGCTTCACCCTTGGCTTTGTTAACAGCACCTTTTACTTTGTCTGAAAAACCATGGTCTTCACTCATCAAAAAACCTCCTAAGTAGTTAATAGTTATTTTATACCCTCATAGCGTTTAGGTTAAACACATAATTACAAAGGGTATAGATAGTATCTACTAATAATCTACTAGTAGACTATATCTTCACACTCAACACGAAATAGGTCGAAACGTGTCTGTTGTAAATTCAATATTCTTTGTATACTACTAGTTATACATGATATTACGGACTCTTTGGAGGCGATGAGATGATTCGTAAAGGACGATTCGCACGATGGAATGGAAGAGAGTATGAAATTTGTTCCAGAAACAAGCAGATTTTTCTATCTGCAACAAATCCTGAAGAACTTAATAATGGATTTATACAAATGGGTGGGTCGAACAGTCAATTGGTACGTGCGATTGAATTGAATGAGCTGGAAGATGCCTATGAAATCGTACCATTTACCATCCTTAGAGGATATCGATTTGCAATCGAAGGAATCGATTCTAACAGTGGAATGGTGAAGCTGGTGACTAACAATGCATTTGCTAGTAAAAGGGTGCAAGTACACCCATATGGAATCGATGCATACATGATTGAACTTCCTATTAACGAGATTACAATTGAGGAAGATCGGATCCCTATACTCGGTTTTGAAAATCGTTTTGTCTGAAAAACCCGTTCGTCTCTTAACTGAGGCGAACGGGTTTTACTGTTTTGAAAGCTACAAAACGGAATGAAAGGAGTAGGTATTAAAAATCGCTACCTACTCCATTATGTAGGAAGCGATTCAACTGTTTAGTTTAAGAAACTGTCAAGTATGCCTTTCTTTTTTGGAGAATCATTTGTAGAGGACTGATTCCGGTCTCCACGCATTGGTGTATTTGCAAAATCGTCTACTTGTTTAGAAAACTTGTCTCGTGCATCCTTATTTCTCATCAGGTAAGCCGCACCTAAACCGACTGCTGCAAGTGCTAATTTTTTTCTCATAATGAATTCCCCCTTAAACGTTGTAGTATGTATTGAATTCCCCAATTCCAAAAATACAAACAGCAGCTGGCATATTCCCAGCTGCTGGTAGTGAACCTAGAGCAGAGCTTATTTTGTTGAACTGCTTCCTGCGAATGTGTCGAATTGTTTCATCATCTTATTCCTGGATTCTTCGTTACGCATCAAGTACGCAACCCCAAGACCGAGAGCCACGAGTGCTGTCTTCTTCATAATGTCACAAACCTCCTCATTAACATTCGATTCAAACCTAGCTTAACCAAATTCGACGGAACTATACAAAAAAATCCGTTCTCACCATTTTCTAATGATTCCTTCATCATGTTCACATTTCACTCTTGTAAAGTTGTATTTACAAAGAGAAAACATTTGAAGGAGATGAATCTACATGGCGATCGAGATCTTTAGTAGGAAAGAACAAAAATATCTGATCACACGCCGTCAATATGAAGAATTGGTAGAACAAATCGGACCTAGAATGCGGAATGATAAAAACGGAACAGAAGGTAAATACTCTGTAACGAGCCTTTATTTCGACAGTCCTGATAAAGCAATTTATTTTGAGACGAAAAATAAGTTGAAGTACCGTCAAAAATTGCGTTTGCGTGTCTATGATGAGGCGGATTTGAACAGCACAGCTTTTTTTGAAGTGAAACAGAAACATAAGCAAGTCGTCAATAAGCGCCGCATGTTGTTACCACTTAGTGAAGCGTATCGCTATTTAGAAGGCGAGAGCAAAGAGGACTTGTCGGACGTAGAAACTTCTAATCCACAAGTCATGAAGGAAATTGATTATTTCCTAAAGTATTATAACCTTCAACCGGAAATGGTTGTAAGTTATAGCCGTCACGCCATGCATGGAGTGACAGATCCGGAGCTGCGCATTACATTCGATTTCGATCTACGATGCCGAAAAGAGGATTTACACATTGAGAACGGTCCTTATGGAGATCACTTTATCGATTCAGACCTTGTTGTATTAGAAGTGAAAGTCGATCATGCAGTACCACTTTGGTTAGCCCGGATCTTACAAGCTGTCAATTGTGAGCAACGGAGTGCATCGAAGTTTTGTACCAGTACTGAGTTATTAAGCGGTGAAATTTCACCACAGACAGGCTATACGGAGCCGAAAGAATTAGAACAACCAACAATTGGAGGAATAGAAGATGGATCAGATCACGAGCTTATTTACATCTAGTGGAATCGAAGGTACGCCAACAATTTGGATGAGTTTGGCGGCAATGGCGTTAGCCGGAGTACTTAGTTTAATTATTACAAAAGTGTACCAAATCACGTTTACAGGAGAACGCTACTCACAAGCATTTGTACATACAATCATTATGATGAGTGTTGTTGTTTCTGTAGTTATGAATGTTGTCAGCGGAAATGCAGGGGTGGCGTTCGGTCTGTTCGCAGTATTTTCCCTTATTCGTTTCCGAAGTGCTGTAACAAATGCGAAAGACATTGCATACATTTTCTTTGGTCTTTGTGTAGGAATGACGGCAGGTCTATTCCAATTCCCACTTGCAATTGCGTTGACTCTATTTGCGAGCCTGATCTTCTACTTGTTGTACAAAGTCGATTACGGTAAAGGAAAAGATACACAACTATTGAAGGTCACAGTACCTGAAAACTTGAATCACGAGAACTTATTGGATGATATCTTAGATGAAAAAACCGATTACTACCAGCTGCGTCAAGTAGAGACAACAAATCTTGGTACGATGATTTTATACACGTTTGCAATTCGTAGTAAGGTCGAAACAAAAGACCAAGTGCTTTTGGATGCAATTCGTGAACGCAATGCGAATTTAAAAGTATCGCTTTCCTACTTGGAAATGCGTGACTAACTAAAAGAGGTCATTCCTTCTATAAAAGGGATGACCTCTTTTAGTTTTATTCTGCGTTCGACAGTACGAGCTGAAACTCGTATACTAATTATAATTAAGTTTTATTAAACAATGCGGGTACTTGTAAATCAACGCTGTATATATCTGAATAAATGAAAGGAGACGACATATTGACTAAAAAACTGTGGTTCCAAACGGGCGTTGCCATTTTGTTGTCATTATTGATTATCAAGTTTTTTATTGAAATCAATTTCATCTTTACACCCATTGGGATTATCGCCAAAGCGATTATTCTTCCACTCATTATTGGCGGCGTGCTGTACTACATGACAGAACCGATTCAACGATTTTTAGAAAAGCGAAAAGTACCAAGATGGGGAAGCATCTTAATTATTTTCGTGATTTTAATCGGAGGTGTTTATGCGTTCTCCGCACTTGTTGGACCTCCTATTGCAAAACAAGTTAACAATTTGGTGGACAATGCTCCTAAAATTGCAAATGATTTAATACATTTAAAGGATGTAGCACTCCAACAGAAAAAAGACTTGCCACCGCAATTTGAGGAATATATCACGAGTGCTGCAGATAAGATACAATCGTTTGCTTTGAAAATCGGAGGTTGGATCATAGCATTCCTACAATCGATTTTCCAAGCAATTATCTTACTGGTACTTGTTCCGTTCTTCTTTGTATTTATGTTGAAAGATCATGAGAAACTTGCGCCTAATATTTATAAGTATTTCAACGGTAAAAGACGCGAGTGGGTTAAAAAGACCATTCATGACATTGACCACGTGCTTCGTAGCTACATTCAAGGACAGTTTTTAATTAGTGCGATTCTGGCTATGATTATTTTAATTGGCTATTGGATTATCGGGCTTCAATATGCATTGCTCATTGCGATTTTTACGCTATTTATGAACTTGATTCCGTTTATTGGGCCGTGGATTGCCGTTGTACCAGCAATTCTTATCGCCTTTACTCAAGATCCGAAATTAGTCATTTGGGTTGCATTGATCACCTTAATTGCAAACCAAGTAGATAGTAACTTTATTACCCCGAACATTATGGGGAAATCACTCGACATTCACCCGCTCACCGTTATTACGCTGCTTCTTGCAGCCGGTAACATCGCAGGATTTGTTGGAATTATCTTGGCTGTGCCTGTATATGGAGTAGCTAAAGTGATCGTTGCAAATATTTACGCAGCCCGACAAGATATTAAAAGGACCGCGACGAAGACAGTGTAGAGAAGACATAACGATAGAGGTGTCCATGGGGATTTTTTAGAAACACGGATTTAGAGTCTGCGTCTGATGAGTAGATTTTATATCTGTTTGAAAACCAATATTGCATTAGGCTGTTTACCTCAAACGAGGTAAACAGCTTTTTTGTTCATATTCAGTTCATAAAAAGTGATTATAGTCAGTTTAAAGGTTGTCGTGAGCATAACTTTCCGCGATCGTGCAAATAAAGTTTACCTAACAAGGAGGAATTGCAATGGGCTATGAACATAGAAAAACACCGAATAACGGTGATTGGGCTGTTGAAGCACAAGGACTGATTAAGAATTTTGGGGATAATCGTGCAGTGGACGGTGTAGATCTGAACGTGCGCGCAGGGTCAATTTACGGTGTGCTTGGACCGAATGGGGCGGGAAAGACTACTACCATCCGTATGTTGGCTACGTTACTTCGTGCAGATGCAGGTTCAGCACGTATATTTGGGCATGATGTGATGAAAGAGTCGCAGATTGTACGTCAATTGATCGGTGTGACAGGTCAGTATGCATCGGTGGATGAGTCGCTTAGTGCTACTGAAAACCTGGTCATCTTCTCAAGACTTTTAGGGCTTGGACGTGCAGAGTCCAGAAAAAAAGCGATGGAATTGTTGGAGGAATTTGATCTAACGGAGGCAGCAAAACGACCGTTAAAGAACTTTTCTGGTGGTATGCGTCGTCGGCTAGACCTGGCAGCAAGTCTAATTGCTCAACCACCACTTCTATTCTTAGATGAGCCAACTACTGGATTAGATCCCCGAACACGTAACCAAATGTGGGATACTATTCGTCGTTTAGTCAATTCAGGTTCAACGGTATTATTAACTACGCAGTATTTACAAGAGGCAGATGAACTTGCCGATCGTATTGCCGTCATCGACCATGGTCGCGTAGTTGCCGAAGGAACTGTTAACGAATTAAAGTCATCAGTTGGTACTTCGTCTTTGCAATTGAGCATCCAGGATTATAAGGATATTGAAATTGCTAGTCGAAAAGTGGAAGAGGTGCTCAAAGTTAAATCCGTAGTATCGCCGGAAGGCAGCAGGATAACAGCGCCTATGGCGGATGCAGATCTAGTGACCGATTTGCTCATCGCCTTCCGACAATCTGGAATTCAACTAGCAGAGTTAAGTGTACAGAAACCGACGCTGGACGAAGTTTTCTTGTCCATCACTGAAAACAGCAAAGATAAGCATGAACCGAAGTTGGCCAGTCAATTGGAATCATCGGGAGGGATGAAAAGATGAAAACTACCACAATGACACAAGGTACCAAGCGCCAATTACGTAATTCAACAACCTTGGGCCAAGCAATCCGGAATTCATTAACAATGGCTTACCGGGGGTTGCTCAAGATTCGACGCACTCCTGAGCAATTGTTCGACGTTACGCTTCAACCGATTATTTTCACGTTAATGTTTACGTATATTTTTGGAGGCGCAATTTCAGGGGATATACAAAGTTATTTGCCAGTTATTATCCCAGGTATCCTTGTACAGACAGTTATTACAACCTCAGTCGTTACGGGTACCCAATTGCGTGAAGACATGGATAAGGGAGTGTTCGACCGATTTAAATCACTGCCTATTGCACGCATTGCTCCGTTGGCAGGTGCGCTGTTGGCGGATACAATTCGTTATACAATAGCGACTGCGCTTACGTTCTCTATGGGATTTCTTATGGGCTATCGACCGGAAGGCGGATTGGGGCATGTTGCCATCGCCGCGCTTCTTGTGATTGTGTGCGCTTGGGCCATCAGTTGGATTTTTGCCTTCTTTGGCGTCATTGCTCGTACAGCTTCTAGCGTTCAGGGAATCTCCATGATAATTCTGTTTCCGCTAACGTTCCTTTCCAATGCCTTTGTACCTGCAGATACGATGCCGAACTGGCTTCAGTGGTTTGTTAAAATCAACCCAATATCTCATCTGGTTACTGCTGTAAGAGATTTAGCGAACAATGGTACAGTTGGTTGGGATTTGATTGCTTCACTAATTGGTGCAGCTGTAATTGTCGCTGTATTTGCACCAATAACAGTCCGGGCCTATATGAGACGGACATAACTAAAGACGAAGTGTAGGTACACGATTTGTAATTGATTGTGTGCCTACTCTTTTTTGAAGATATTCATTCTTTCATGTAACGTGTAGGGAACGAGTACATTTTTAGCCTGATTGGTAAAACTGCACGGAAAGCAGGATTAGTAATTGGACGACAAGTTGTCGTTGTTAGTTAAAGTGAAAAGAACTACTGCCTATATAATTGATAAACAAAAGGATGAGGTGAATCCCCATGACCAAACTATTAGTCGTAGATGACGATCCACATATCCGGGAATTAATGAAAATCTTCCTTTCTAAAGAAGGATTTTCAATTGTTGAAGCAACAGACGGTGAAGAAGCGTTATCAGTTCTGGAAACAGAAAAAATCGATCTCATTATTTTAGATATTATGATGCCCAATATGGATGGCTGGGCATTTTGCCAAGAAGTGCGAACGTATTATTCCGATTCTTTACCCGTTTTAATGGTAACAGCTAAAGGCGAGACAGCTCAAAAGGTAAAGGGATTTGACCTTGGAGCAGATGATTACTTAGTAAAGCCCTTCGCACCGGCGGAACTGATGGCTAGGGTAAGAGCGCTGCTCAAGCGTTATAAAATCAGTGTCTCCAACCAAATTGAAATAGGCGACGTTTTAATTGATCGTAGTACTTTAAAAGTGAATTTCGGAAATCGTGACCTGTCGTTACCGTTGAAAGAATTTGAACTGCTTTTTAAGCTAGCGGTACATCCAAAGAAAATTTTCTCTAGGGAACAACTGATAGAAGATATTTGGGGGTTTGACTACGATGGGGACGAACGGACAGTCGATGTACACATTAAAAGGCTACGGCAACGATTATTGATTGAGGAAGCCCCATTTAAAATAACGACAGTTCGGGGTCTCGGTTATCGTTTGGAGGTGGACATTTGAATCTGCGGAATGTATGGAAGCGAATTTTTGGGTTCTCTTTGGGGATAAGTTGTCTTCTGTTGTGCTGGTCTTGTGCGTATTGGCTAGCCTCATTCTTTTATAAGGTTAGCAGCGCGGCGCCTTCAGAGTTTGCAAAACAACTTATTACTTCGTTTTTGGGAATCTTTTTGTTTGGATGCGGTATGTATTTGACGTCCAGAGTAAAATGGGTGAAAAATCACCAAGCTAACCAATTGAATCCTATAATTCACGCCATGAAAATGATGGCAGACGGAAACTTTAACATTGACCTTTCTAATTACAAAGATGTTTTTAAAGGGGGAGGACGTGATCACCCTTATTTCAAGATTATAGAAAGTATTGACCATATGGCTGAACGACTTGGAGAGATGGAAGAAATGCGTCAAGAATTCATCTCCAATGTTTCGCATGAAATTCAATCGCCATTGACATCAATAGGTGGGTTTGCACACGCTCTAAAGCACGAAACTTTAACTTCCAAGGAACGGAAGCGTTATTTGGAAATTATTGAAGTTGAAAGCAATCGGCTGTCGAAACTCAGTGATAATCTATTAAAGCTCACCACCTTAGATTCTGATGATGTTCCTTGTGAACATACCCAGTATCGACTAGATCATCAACTTCGCCGTATCATTCTAAGCATAGAACCCCAATGGTCAGATAAAGAACTAAACATGAAGGTTTCATTGAATCCCGTATCCATTTCTGCAGATGTGGATTTAATGGATCAGGTTTGGATTAACTTGCTGACGAATGCCATAAAGTTTTCTTCGAAAGAAGGAACGATCAGCGTTAGTGTTACTGAAACGAATGACCAACTGCTATGTGTTAAAATACAAGACACCGGAATTGGAATGAGTAAGGATATGCTGATCCACATCTTTGAACGATTTTATAAAGCGGATCAATCTAGAAATCGTAATGCAGAAGGAAATGGGCTAGGCTTATCCATTGTTCAAAAGATTGTAGAATTGCATAACGGCAGCATTCAAGTTGTTAGTGAACTTGGGAAAGGTAGCAGATTTACTGTACTGTTGCCAGTAGGGATTGAGGGGTCTTAAAACCAGTATAGTTCAATCTTCTATTCGACTCTAACAGCATCATGGGGCAGTCGAAAAGAGCAGACAGGTTTTCCATCTGTCTGCATTTTCCCACTGGAATTCCTACAACTGCATAGGATCTTCGGTATTAAGACGTTTCGAGTACAAAAAACGTGCATAATCATCCCCGCTGTATAAAATACCCAAACGAAACACTCATTAGAACCCCAACTATTTCATTCCTTCAAACCTGCTTTAACCTACCCATTTGCCCACCCAGCCTAGTAGGCCGGTGCATAGATTGTGATGAGGTGGTGAAAGTGACTCAATCATTCAAAATTGAGCAAGATCCTGTACGTGTGGAACGCGCCGAATGGAAACGACAGCAAACGAAAGCCCGACTGCAACAACTACTTACGATTGTCTCGCCTGTGTTTTTGCTCGTATTATGGGAAGTTCTCTCTCGAACTGGTGCCATTGATATCCGTTTCTTCCCGCCACCGACCGCAATCATGCAAACATTTTGGCAGCTGCTAATTAGCGGTGCCATCGCAGAACACGTCGGTGTCTCCTTGTACCGGATTGCTCTAGGATTTCTTGCTGGAGTAATCCCAGGAGTCATTATTGGTCTAATGATGGGTCTATTTACGCCAATCCGGCACTTTGTTTCCCCGCTTGTGATGGCGCTTATGCCCATTCCAACACTCGCATTGCTACCAATCATCATTATCTTATTTGGAATCGGAGATTTATCAAAAGTCATCACAATTGCAGGAAGTGTCTTCTTCCCAGTCGTCATCAATACCGCAGCAGGTGTCCTCAACATCGACAAAATATACTTGGACGTCGCGAACAATTATGGAGCTAGTAAATCTCAGTTCTTTTTCAAAATCGCATTGCCCGGAGCACTTCCGGTCATGTTAGAAGGAATCCAAATGGGGCAGGCAATTGCACTTCTAACGATTGTTGCGGCAGAAATGATGGGCGCGACTTCGGGAATTGGCTATCTAATCTGGACTTCGTACAAAGCATTTTTACTCCAAAATATGTTTGTTGGGTTAATTATGATTTCGTTCTTCGGCTACTTGTTTTCACTAGTACTTAGGGGTCTACAGAAAAAATTACTTCCATGGAGGTGAACAAATGACTCCTAAAATCGAAATTAGGGATCTGACGAAAGTATTCGTGAAGAAAACTGGAAGTGTAACGGCGTTGCAAAATATTTCCATGTCAATTGAAGACGGTGAATTTGTCTGCCTAGTCGGTCCAAGTGGTTGTGGTAAAACTACGTTGCTTCGTATTTTGGCGGGACTTGAAAAGCATAGTGCTGGGGATTTTCAAATCCATGCTGAACAGACGAAACGTCCGTTACAGTCGATGGTATTTCAAGAAAAGGGAATACTGCCGTGGATGACAGTTAAAGACAACGTAGCGTTTGGCCTTGCGATGCGGAAAGCGCCTAAAGCAGTCATTGCAAAACAAACGGCGTACTATCTAGAGAAAACGGGACTCACTCAATTCGCTCATCTGTATCCGAATGAATTGTCTGGAGGTATGAAACAACGCGTCAGTATCGCTCGTGCATTTGCGAACGATCCGGAAATCTTATTGATGGATGAACCCTTTGCAGCGTTAGATGAGCAAAATAAGTTCATTCTCCAAGAAGAGTTGTTATCAATTTGGGCAGAAACGAAAAAGACCGTGCTGTTCATTACGCATAGTATCGATGAAGCGCTTATGCTGAGCGACCGAATTCTACTGATGAGTGCACAACCTGGGCAAATCATTCAGGAAGTTCGGATAGACCGCCCCCGTCCGCGAAAAATCGAAGAAATTCGGAAAGATCCAGAATTGGCTGCACAGTTTGTCGATATCTGGCAGCACCTGCAAAAAGAAGTACAGAAATCGAGAACGTAATGAAAGGGGATGCGTGTGAAACAGTGGTTAAAAGTCGGTTGGCTTGCAGGTGTTTTAAGTATTGCTGTTGTGCTTGGAGGATGTACGGAGAAAGAGTCTACGCCTGTAGTGAAACCGAGTGAAAGTGCTGGAACTGATCAGCTAGCACCACTTGAAAAACGAACGAAAGTAGTCATTGCTGAAGACGGAGCGGCATCTGGAGCTGGGTTTTATATCGCAAAAGAACGCGGGTACTTCGATGAATACAACATTGATGTAGAATTCACCGATTTCGCAAATAGTGATGATATGCTTCCAGCTCTTGCTGCAGGGGAAGTCTCAATTGCTGGCGGTGTTTCGACTGCTTCGTTCTTCAACGCGATTGCACAAGGTATCGACGTACGGATCATTGCAGACAAAGGACACAACATGCCTGGCGAGTCATACTTTTCTTTCGTCATCGGTAATCACATGAAAGACGTCATTAAAGATTATCCGGATTTCAAAGGGAAAAAGATTGGTGTATCGTCACGTAACTCCATTGACGGATACATTTATGAGGAAATGCTGAAACACGCGGGTCTTACAGAAGACGATGTAGAATACGTTCATATCGCAGACTTCGGAGCTATGCTCGGTGCAATTGACTCTGGAACAATCGATGCTGCGCTTAATATTGAGCCCTTAATTGCTCAAGGAATTGATAAAGGATTCCATCTACGCTTCGGTGATGCAACGGACTATGCACCAGAATCGCAGATTGCGATGGTGCTCGCGTCTCCACAATTCATGGAAGACAAAGAATTATCAATTCGGTTCATGGCAGCCTATTTAAAAGGAGTCCGTGACTATAACGATGCGTTCTTTGAAGATGTAGACGAGGATTCAATTATCGATATTATGGTGAAGCACACTGCACTGAAAGACGCAGCGCTGTGGGATAAAGTCTTTGTAACCGGGCTCGATCCTGATGGTAAGATGTTCGTTGAGGATATTAAGAAGCAGTATGATATGTATAAAGCAAACGGTGCGATTATTGGAGATATCGATTTCGATAAAGCGATCGATACGTCTCTTACAGAAGAAGCAGTTGAATTACTTGGGGAATATGAGGCTGCAACTAAGAAGTAAATCAGACTGTCCGAAACGTCAGGTTGTCTGACGTTCGGGCAGTATTTTTATGAGTTTTCTCGTAACTGGCGTTTGGCAGCGACAGCAGTTTGCCAACTATGAAGGGACATGCCGACAATAATGACTGCAATCCCAACTAAAGAAAGTGGGCCCGGGAGCATTAAATGAAGGAGCATCATTTCCCCAGCCATGGCAAATATAAGTTCTAATGATTGTGTTGCTTCTACTGCAGCAAGGCGTCCTTGGTCGTGTTGGACTAGATCCGTTGCCATAAAGAAAAGCGTGGTCGCAATGACACCTGAACTGACTCCGACAATGAATGATTGCCCCACTTGACTGTAAGAGGGAAGCCCGACCGTGGCCCATGCATAGATTGCAAGTGCAATCCATACAGGCAACGTCATCAGCGTCATCGCAAGTACTCTTTGAAACGTATCGAGCGATCCACCTAGTAGTTCCATCATCTTCCGGTTACCAAGAGGATAGGCGAATGCAGCGATCAGAACGGGTAACGTCCCTAAAGCAAGTGCTTTCCCTGTAACAGATTGTGCATGCGGAATCTGAATGAGGACAACTCCAAAAAGAATAACGAGTGAAATTATTAGTGATGGAAGCGGAATTCGTTGTCTAACCCGTTGCTCGACATCTGCTGTTTTAATGGAAATGAAAAATAGAGGGGCGAGTAAGACTCCTGCGACAATCGTCAATTGCCACGTTCCTGCGAGCAACCAACCGGGCGCATAGGCCGCGGAAAAAGTTAACGGACCGTAAAACAAGACAAACGCCACAAAACTCCATGCAAAAAAGGGCCACGGTTTGGCGGTCATTTCTCGCTTAACCGCCCCGAGCCCTTTACGTGCACCTACAATCGCAAATAGAAATGGAACCATGAAGAAATAGCGGAGTGACGCACTCCACATCCAACTCCCACCGGATAACTCCATCGAGCGGTTTAGCACAAATGTAACCGCAAAAAAGACAGCGGCTAGTACGCCAAGCCAAATTCCTTTCATGGTAATGCCCCCTTATGCGCGAGATTCGTATAATTTTACTGCTTCAATAATAACCTGTGCCGCTTTTTCCATCGTTTCTGCCGATACAAACTCGTAGCGACCGTGGAAGTTTTCGCCACCCGCAAAAATATTAGGTGTTGGAATTCCCATATAGGATAGTTGTGAGCCATCTGTTCCTCCACGAATGGGTTCGATGGTTGGTGTAATACCAAGTGTACTGAACGCTTCAGAAATGATATCGACGATTTCCATATGAGGTTTAATTTTTTCACCCATATTGAAATATTGATCGTTGAGTTCCAGTGATACAGCGTCTACACCATAATCCGACTGCATTTGAGCCACTGTGTCAAAAAATAGTTGCTTGCGTGCTTCAAAAGAATTTTTGTCGAAATCACGGATAATATAGTCCAATACTGACTTTTCTACAGAACCTTGAATGTCCATGAGGTGGATGAAACCTTCGCGTCCATCTGTTAACTCAGGAACTTCCAATGCTGGCATTGCTGCTTGGAATTCTTGAGCACGTAAAATGGAGTTCACCATTTTACCTTTTGCAGTGCCAGGGTGTACATTCGTTCCGTTGAATGTCACTCGTGCTCCCGCTGCATTAAAGCTTTCATATTGCAATTCACCGAGAGGACCGCCGTCCATGGTATAGGCAAAGTCGACACCAAACTTTTCAACGTCAAATTTGTGTGGACCGCGACCGATTTCTTCGTCAGGTGTGAAGGCGACACGTAATTTACCATGTTTCACTTCTGGATGTGCTTGTAAATATGCCATTGCTGTCATGATCTCAGCAATACCGGCTTTATCATCGGCGCCAAGTAGTGTAGTACCGTCGGTTGTAATCAACGTCTGACCGATATAATTTTCCAACTCAGGGAAGCGATTCACTGAGAGTGTTGTTTGTTCACTTAGAACTAGATCACGACCATCGTAATTGTCATGTCGTTGTGGGTTTACATTTTTCCCAGTGTAATCAGGCGATGTATCGACGTGAGCAAGGAAGCCGATTACTGGAATTTCTTTATCTGTATTGGCTGGGAGTGTTGCGAACAAATACCCATACTCATCGAGGGTAATGTCCGCCATACCCATTGTTGCAAGTTCTTCTTTCAATAGATGCAACAGGTCCCACTGATTTGCCGTGGACGGAGTGGATAGACTGCTTTCATCTGATTCTGTATCAATCTTTGCATAGCGAATGAATCGTTCCAGTAATTGTTCTTTCATAACGTCAATAAATCCCCCTTCAATTCTATGTAGTAAAGAATGGCCTCATGCGCTATTACGAATTAGCCAGACGACAAAACCGACAGAATACGTACATTCTGTCGGAGGATGAAGTCGTCATTCTCTAAATTATTCTACTGTGTAGTTCTTGTGAGCAACAACTGTCAGTGTAGAAGCTGCACCAATCTGATCTGCATCTTCTTCTGAAATCTCTACAATAACGGAGTTTTCTAGTATTTTGTGAATAGCCCCTACGACGAGAACGTCGTTACGAGTAAACGTGATTTTTTCGCCGATTTTACGTGCTGCGATAAAATCAGAGACAGGATGTTCTTTACGCGGAAAAGCCAAACGAATCCCTCCTCGAGTCTGTTTAATTTTAGTTCAATTTGTGAAGACCCATGGCCATTCAAAAAAACAGACAGTTTGTCGTGCGGTTGGCCCGATGGTTTGGAACATTAAACAAGGTAATACTTCTATAAGTATAGCATAATTCGAACAATTTCGCGCTTTTCTTGTCGATGTGAAATGGAATTGATTGACGGTATACGGGAAGGGGTATAATATGAGCGTATAAAGTAGAGGAGGCCAGATCCATGGAATACGATACTAAAGTCGTTAATCGACTCAAAAGAATTGAAGGCCAGATTCGTGGAGTTCTGCGGATGATTGAAGCTGGCGATGAATGCAAAGATGTCATTACGCAACTATCTGCGTCTCGCTCGGGAATCGATCGGACCATCGGGTTAATCGTCAGCACGAACCTGATTGCTTGTATGGAAAACGAAGAGTTGTCGGGCAATCCGCAA
Source organism: Sporosarcina sp. A2 (assembly GCF_050858885.1). Lineage (GTDB taxonomy): Bacteria > Bacillota > Bacilli > Bacillales_A > Planococcaceae > Sporosarcina. Next base: position 3,238,422 of record NZ_CP193898.1, read on the forward strand.
AAAAAGGAGACACTTGTAAAAGAAGCTGTCGACTTATTAGTAAAGAGCCGCTAACTGTAGGCTCTTTTTTTGTGGGACTAAACATTAGAACTCCCTTAAACTTCTCTCATCAAGTCCTAATAATCATCACAGTGTCCTCTCAGACTGCGGGGTTATGATATAAGTATCCCAACAGGAAAAGGAGAGGAACAAGATGAAAAAGACATTGATCACAGCAGTAAGCGCACTACTTATTTCCGCAGGAGGTGCAAACGCAGCGACATTTGCACATGCAGACCATAATGCAGATGCACAAAGCTCATACGCACACGTTCAACACAACTCGAACTACGGTCAGCAAGTCAACCAAGACATTACAGGTCTAGAAGAGTATGCATCAATTGCTTCAGTCATCGACCCATCAAGCTTCACTACACGTGTAACTGAAGACAACGTGTCTAACCGGGTAATTCTATTCTCTGACAACTACGGACGTACTCAATACAAGAGTGTCTTCGTGAAAAAGACAGGACTTCTTAAAGTAGTTAACTTAAAAGGTGGAGGCGTTGTTCTTGAAACGACTGTAAAAGCAGGCGCAACAACACCAGCACCAGAAGTGAAGCCAGATGCAAAGCCTGGTCAAACTGCTAGCGGTATTACTGGACTGCCTGAATACCAAACGTTAGCTGGAGCTGTCGATTTGACTGACATAACACCTGTTATCGTTTCAGACAACTTCAACAACCGTACGATTCTATTGAAAGATGCAAATGGTCGCGAACTCTATAAGAGTGTCTTCGTGAAAAAGACTGGTCTATTGAAAGTCATCAACCTTAAAGGCCAAGGTGTTGTCATTGAAACAGTCGTTAAAGAAGATACAGCAACACCGGCTCCAGAAGTGAAACCAGAACAAAAACCTGTAGCAAAACCCGATCAGTCTGCTAGCGCAATCAGCAGCCTACCTGAATACAACACACTTGCAGCACATGTAGATCTAAGCGCAATTACACCAGTAGTAGTATCAGACAACTACAACGAACGCACAATTCTTTTAAAAGGTACTAACGGCCAAGGACAATTCAAAAGTATTTACGTAAAACGCACAAACATGCTCAAAATCATCAACCTTAAAGGCGGCCAAATCTTTTACGGTGCAGCTCAATAATTCATCCTCACCCGCAGATCGAAGTCTACATAGACTTCGATCTGCGGTTTTTTTCTCTTTTCTGTTTCATGTAGTTAGTTGTTTTATAAGGATCAGTTGATTGAAGCGAAAGACATCGACTCCTGCGGAAAGCGCCTGTCTGAAGCGGAAATCAACTCTCTAGTAGTATTAATCACCAAACTATCAAACAATTTTGATTTACCTGTTGACTTTCTGTTTTCAAGCACGTATACTCAGTTCCAAGATGGAAAACTGAATAAGTCACAAACTCTTATCAAGAGCGGCGGAGGGACTAGGCCCTGCGATGCCCGGCAACCGGCAAGCTTACCAGCTTGCAAAGGTGCTACTTCCTACAGATCTGTTTCAGATCTGAAAGATAAGGGGAAGTGCCAGCAATGGCAAATCCTCTTCTATAGGTAGAAGGGGATTTTTTTAGTTTCCCCATCACCCGTCCGGTGTGCGCAGTTCCATCAAACTAATTTCCGGAGGTTATGTAAATGACAAATTTTCAACCCGAAACACTTTTGCTGCACGGTGGTCAAGAACCTGATCCAATAACTGGATCTCGAGCGCTTCCTATTCACAGAACCACTTCGTTCGTATTTCGTGATACGGACCATGCGAAAAACCTGTTTGCTCTTCAAGAAGCGGGCAACATCTACACACGTATCACGAATCCAACAGTCGCAGTGTTTGAAGAACGTATTGCATTACTCGAAGGAGGCACAGCAGCCGTCGCACTCTCATCTGGTATGGCGGCAATCGCGTTCTCAATCTTGAACATTGCAGAAGCTGGTGACGAAATCATTGCAGCAGCCAACCTTTACGGCGGGACGTACAACTTATTTGCCACAACGTTACCGAAGTACGGGATTACTGTAAAATTTGTCGACTCAACTGACCCGGAAAACTTCCATAGCGCCATTACGGAAAAAACAAAAGGAATTTTTGCCGAAACGATCGGTAACCCAAGCTTGCAAGTGCTCGACATCGAAAAAGTTGCTTCTATCGCACACGACAATGGCCTTCCATTACTAATCGATAATACGTTTGCGTCCCCATACGGATGCAACCCGATTGAATTTGGCGCAGACGTGGTCATCCACTCTGCAACTAAATGGATTGGCGGTCATGGAACGACAATAGGCGGCGTAGTCGTGGATGCTGGAAAGTTCGACTGGACTCAAGGTAGATTCTCCAATTTCACAGAGCCTGATGAGTCCTATCATGGTTTACGCTACGGAATCGACACGGCAGGCGCTGCATTTGCGACAAAGCTCCGTGTTCAAGGACTTCGTGATTTCGGTCCGTGTCTTGATCCTGACAGTGCTTTTAACTTCCTACAAGGCTTGGAGACGCTCCATTTGCGCATCCAACGTCACGGAGAAAACGCACAAAAGGTCGCACAATTTCTGAAAGAACATCCATCTGTTGAATGGGTAACCTTCACGGGTCTCGATGACCACCCAACAGCAGATCTCGCAAAGAAATACATTAAAAATGGCGCAGGTTCGATTATTGTCTTCGGAATTAAAGGCGGGCGTGACGCAGGACGTCGTGTAATCGACAACGTAGCTGTCTGGTCCCACGTAGCGAACGTTGGGGACGCAAAGTCATTAATTATCCACCCGGCTTCTACGACACATCAACAGCTGTCAGGTGAAGATTTGAAAAATTCAGGGGTAACAGAGGAACTCATTCGTCTCTCAGTTGGACTTGAATCGGCCGAGGATATTATTGCAGACTTGAAACAAGCAATTGAAAAAGCAGCTCCTGTGAGCGTATAACATCTAGTATTCTGGAGAAGAATGGCTCTCATTTGGCCATATCCCCTGGGAAGCTAGCGAATTCTATTCATACAAAAAGCCCTTCTCGCAAAACTGAGAAGGGCTTTTTGTAGTCATTTTTCTTTTTCAATTAATCCGGATTGCTCCAAAAACTCTCGAGCGACAACTTCAACGACCATCCCGTCGTTATCAACTTTTCCGTTCATGATTTGCATGTTTTCTTCATCAATCATGCCATCGAGCTGATAAAGAACTTCCTCAAGTTCGGGATACTGTTTGAGTATCTCTTTTCGCACAAGAGGAAGCGCATGATAAGGGGGGAAGAAGGATTTATCATCTTCAAGTACCCGTAAATCATAGATTGCGAGCTGTCCATCGGTAGTATACGAGTTAATGACATCTACTTCATTTGCATTAATGGAGCGGTACATCATTCCGTGATCCATTCCTTTAACATCTTTAAACTTTAGACCATACTCTTTTTCAAATCCAGGAAGCCCATCGGGTCTATCGATAAATTCGAATACTGCGCCAAGTGTAAAGTCTTTGGAATGGGCAGCAAAGTCACTAAATGTGACGACGTCGAGTTCTTCGGCAATTGATTCGTCGAGAGCTAACGTATACGTATTATTAAATCCAAATGTATTTAAAGCAACAATCCCATCTTCTTGGACAAGTTTACGTGTTAGTTCCAAAGTTTCTTCCACGTTCCCAGGTTCTTGGTGATAATACGTCACAACGATGGTCCCCGTATAGTCAGGGATGACGTCGATATGTCCGTTCGTCATAGCATTCCAAACGACTGAGGATCCTCCGAGGTTTTCTTTGTACAACACATCAATATCCGTTTTGTTCTCAATCAACTGACCCATAACGTGAGACAAAATGATACTTTCTGTATTATTTCGAGAACCGAGTCGAAGCGAATCTTTTTCGTTAAAGATGCAGCCAGATAAAAGACTGGTCAGTAGAATTGTCAGTGTGAGTAAACTTATTTTTTTCTTCAAGTTCATAGTTATCGCAATCCTTTCGGAGTGGTCCAACGCTCTACCCCGCTAAAGAATGTCTCTAGAAGGATAGCGAGTAGAGTTGCGGGAATAGCCCCAAGTAGAATTAGTCCATCAATTCCACGTGTGATTCCAAGGAAAATGAAATCTCCTAGTCCACCAGCTCCGATGAACGCTGCCAGCGTTGCGTTTCCGACGTTAATGACAGCGGCCGTCCGAATACCAGCCATAATAACCGGAATAGCTAAAGGTAGTTCGACTTTGAACAAAATTTGCATACTCGTCATTCCCATTCCCCTGGCAGCCTCAATGGTGGCAGAATCGACATCTTTAATGCCGGTATACGTATTTCGCATAATGGGGAGCAATGAGTAGAGAAATAAAGCAGCGATTGCCGTTTTGACACCAATTCCAAAGATAGGAATCATAAAACCGAGAAGTGCTAAGCTTGGTACTGTTTGCAACACACCAGTTCCGCCAAGTACAAGTGTTTTAAGAGCGGGAACACGTGTTACTAAGATTCCGAGTGCCACTGCAAGAATCGTTGCGATAATCATGGAGAAGAATACAAGCTGGATATGGATAGAAGTAGCCTCGATAACTTCTCTCCAACGTAATTGTGTTTGTTGAATAAGTTGTTGCCAGATAGTTAAATTATTCAACTAAATCAGCCTCCATCTCTGTCCATTGACTGGACATCGCTGAAAGCAAGGAGCCTCTAGTGACGAGACCTATAATTTTATGAGCATTGTCGACAACGGGAATCATGCCGAGTGGTGCACAATCCATCATAATAATCGCTTCTTTTGCTGTGGCAGACTTAAGTAAATAAGGTTCAGCAGGTATCATAATTTCTGATATATGTTGAATACCATCTAAATTCTTCATAATGTCGTGGGCAGTCACAATGCCAAGTAGTTTATTGGATTCATCAGCAATCACTAGGTTTGTTGTTTTGTGCTTACGGATAAGTGAAATTGCAGTTTCAGGAGATCGTTGTGGAAGAGAGGTGATTATGGATTCTGCCAAAATATCTGTTACAGGCATAAGTCCAGGGTTCTGAATGATCCGATGTTTCCCAATAAATTCTTCTACAAATCCATGTGCGGGTTCTCTTAGTATTTTTTCAGGAGTGTCAATCTGAAGCAACTTACCGCCTTTCATAATTGCAATACGATCACCCATTTTTAACGCTTCGTCCATGTCATGGGTCACAAAGACAATCGTTTTCTTCAACTTTTTATGAAGAGAGATGAGTTCGCCTTGCAGCTGATCACGTGTAATCGGATCGAGTGCACTGAAGGGTTCATCCATTAAAATGATATCGGGATTCGCAGAAAGTGCACGGGCAATCCCAATCCGTTGTTGTTGCCCACCCGATAGTTCTTTTGGATAACGGTTTGCATAAGTTTCAGGATCCAACCCGACTAATTCGAGTAGTTCGGTCACGCGAGTGATGATATCATTCGTTTTCCAACCTTTTAGTTGAGGAACAATTGCGATGTTTTTCTGGATGGTGTAATGAGGGAAAAGGCCGATTTGTTGAATAACATATCCGATATTGCGACGAAGTTCAGCTACATTATAGCTTTTGTTATCTTTCCCGTTAATAGTAATAGCTCCACTAGTATGAGAAATCACTCGATTAATCATTTTCATCGTTGTGGATTTACCTGAACCACTGGGTCCGATCAGTACGAGTAATTCACCTTCTTTGATTTCAAAGCTGACTGAATCTACGGCTTTGAAACCGTCTTCAAACTCTTTTGTTACGTTTTCAAATTTGAGCATGTCTACCTCCTTTTAATAATGGGGCAACCTTTTTTTGATCAGAACAAATAATCGAATAACCCACTTTCGAGAAATTTCAGAAAAATGACTCGGCTAAGCAAGCATAACATAGAAAAATAGAGTGGGATGGAAAGTCTTGACCATTTAAAGGGGTGATAGGGGATTAATAAAATCGAAAAGAGGATGACAACGGGGTTACCGATGCCATCCTCTAAGGAATTCTAAATTATTTATTTCTAGAATGCCGTGAGCTTTTTGTCTCTTTTTGCAACTCTTTAAAGAGCGCGGTGACCATAAACAGGATGATGAACGAAAATGGCAGAGCAGCGATAATAATTGTATTCTGCAACGCGGAAAGACCGCCAACGGATAGCAAGATAATAGCAATACCCGATTGAATCAGTCCCCATATCATTTTCACACTGTTAGGTGGAGTTAACGAACCATAGGTCGATTGCATTCCAAGTACAAAGGTCGCTGAGTCTGCTGAAGTGATAAAGAACGATGTAATGAGTAAAATTGCAAACGCAGAAGTGAGCGTCGCCCAAGGTAAATGACTAAACATCTCAAATATCACAAGCTCAGTGTTAACGGATGCAAGATCAGCAGCACCTGACTTTTGAATCTCAATCGCAGTCGTTCCGAACGCAGAGAACCAAATGAAACTAAGAATACTAGGTGCGAGTAATACGCCCACCAAGAATTCACGGATTGTGCGTCCTTTTGAAACACGAGCGATAAACATACTAACGAATGGTGCCCAAGAAATCCACCATGCCCAGTAGAAGATTGTCCAAGCATCGAGCCATTCCCGATTACCGGCATTCAGTGGAGCGGTACTCAAACTCAAGTCGATAAAGTGAGAGATATAGCCACCCATTGAATCTGTAAAGATGTTCATAATAAGCAATGTCGGTCCTAAAATAAGCATGAAACCGAGTAGGGCAAGAGCTAATACAAGGTTCGTATTAGATAGATATCGAATTCCTTTGCTGAGTCCAGACCATGCTGACATAATGAACAGAACAGTAACAATGGAAATAATAATGAATTGGGACCGTATACCGATTTCAAACCCAAACAGATAGTTCAGGCCGGCATTAATTTGAACAGCGCCAAAGCCGAGAGACGTGGCCACGCCGAATGACGTTGCAAAGACTGCGAGAACGTCGATCATAGTTCCCCAAGGCCCTTTCATTTTGTTGCCAAATATCGGCTTCAGTGTTGCTGAAATTAATCCTGGTTCCCCTTTGCGGAATTGGAAATACGCTAAACATAGCGCAACGATTCCGTATAGTGCCCAAATGTGGATTCCGTAATGAAGAAAAGTTTGACGCATGGATTCTCTGAAAGCCGCATTCGTTCCAGGCTCGGCAGTCGCAGGGTTAACAGCGAAATGTGAAAGTGGTTCAGCTGCGCCATAGAAGACGAGTCCGATACCCATTCCAGCTGAAAATAGCATTGCAATCCAGGTAATTGTGGAGAATTGTGGACGATCCGTGTCTTTCCCTAGCCGTATTTTTCCATACGGGCTAAAGATTAAGTAGATACTAACGCCAACGAGTAGCGTCATTAATAACATGTAGTACCAACCGAACGCAGTGGACACGAAGTTTTTTACGATGCCAGTTCCAGCTTCAAAACGCTCTGGATCAATCACACCGTAGCCAACGGCCAAGACGATTAGACCAATTGTTATATAAAAGACATTTGATATTTTTCTCATGGTTCCCCCTTAGTGACGATGTTTTCGTAAGCAGTTTACCACTATACTATTGATTCTAAAGAAGTGCAACCGAACAGCTAACATTCCCGATGGGAGTTCTAAGGTTATAGATTGTTTATATTATTTACAGTATTCAATGAAGGTAAACCTCATCTAGAGCGTTTTACAAAATAAAGTTCATCGCGCGCCACAAAGTTGATCGAAATACTCGTGAATTCGAAGGAGTGATCATAAACCAGGGGAAAGCGCTCATAACACATGGAAAGTGATTATAGCCTGATAAAAACAAGCGTAGCGCCCCCAATTAATCCCTGAAACGACCTTGAATTGTATACTGATGACGATTAGTTATTTTAAAGTTCGGATTCCAGATTTGCTGATGCCGGTTCTTCACTTGAAACTTCCGATATCCTCAAAATCCAAGTGTTCAACGAGTATCATCAAAAAAACTGCTTCACAATCAGCATTACTGATTGTGAAGCAGTTTTTTAATCTTCGTCCTTAATATCACGGTCAGGCGGAATTGGTTCGCTACGCCATTCGTCAATTTGTTGTTTGAGCTGCTCTAATTGTTCAAAGTAAAGACCAAATTGACTTTCATTTATCAAAAACTGAGTACCGTCATGGACTGAACGGATTCGCTTGTCCAATACATATTGACGTACTTGTTCAACAGGCATGCCTAGTTTAGCAGCCGTTTCTTCAATCGTCAGATACATATCTCATCCTCCGTCAAATCAATTTTGAAAGCGGCAAACGTTTGTTTAATGTGTGCATAAGTGGAATTCCAATTGCCATGACAATAAATTCACTGATCGCAAGGTAACACCATGTTAACCAGAACGGGAAGCCTAGCACTAGATGTAGTTGCCAAGAAATAATGCACATCGTTGTCGTGAATACGGCTGTATTGACGAGCATACGCTTCACAGGACTTGAGATTCTTTTCACAAGAAAGATGGTAATGCTTAACGAAATAATCGTATGGCCGACACCAAATAGAAGGTCAATGGGGCCGACTTCCGATAATAGTAAGTTCGACACAAAAACACCGATAACGATGCCTGCGAAATATTTTTTGTTGAAAACGACAAGATGATTAAAGATTTCAGCAAGACGGAACTGGATGTTCGTAAAACCGAATGGTGCTAAGACAATCATAACGGCCACATATAGTGCGCCAATGATCCCACTTATTGCGAGTGTTTTGGTTTTCATTCTATTATAAGCTCCTTAGTTTTTTTTCGTGGGAGGATTTCGAACCACGTAATTTGAACGCTATTCAGTTTAGCACTGAATGAAAAATTCGTACAGTACACAAATAGCAGGACCTACGTTTGTTCCGACTAGAACTGGGAATATACTGTGTAACTCGTACTGGAATAATTAATTTAGGAGGGCTGAATATGGAAGATAAAGAAAGTAAGGAAAAAATGACTAGAAGCGAAGCAGGCCGCATGGGAGGCAAGGCTACAGCTAAAAAACATGATAAAGAGTTCTATCAAGAAATCGGAAAAAAAGGGGGAGAAGCAACCGCGCAAACCCATGGAAAAGAATTTTATGAAGAAATTGGACAAAAGGGCGGCGTAGCACGTTCTGAACATCGAAGAAATAAAAAAGAGTAAGGGTAAATAAAATTATATATTTTGAAATAGAATAATCGAGCAAACAAGAAACATGCATTAAATCAATCGAAATCTAGGAGTAATTACACACAGCAACTGATAACGATGGTAAGATGACTCACGAAGAAGCAGGTAAACTAAGCGAAGAGGCAAATCCGATAGTGAAAGGTAAAAAATTCTGTGAAGAGATTGGACAATAGGATGGAGAAGCTAGTGGCAATTAAAACAACTCTAGCTAAAGTGACACAGAATAGATGAGTCATTCCGAAGCAGGCCGTAAAGGCGGCGAAGCAAGATCCGAGCAACATAACAACAACTGATTCCCCATTACGGGGCGGGAGATGAACTATTTCCTTCCGTTTTTTTGTTTATACAGGACGTAGTGTGTTCTATGGATAGCATAACGAAAAGTAATAAAATTTCAACGTATTTAGTTTTTGCTTGCGAAGGTGGGGAACAATTGAAAGGAAGAACTTTTGATCGGCAGACAGTGGTGAGCATCCTTTCAATCCTCATTAGAAGTGGTTTTTTTCCACATCTGTCTGTCTAACCAATTGAATGGTCTAAGCGCAATCGTTCAAAAGAAAGAGCACAATCCTTGTCAGTTGTTTAGACAAAGGATTGTGCTTAATTACTATCTTTTTGTTTTCTTTTGTTCTGTTCCCGTTTTCGCTGCTTTCTTCTTTTTCTTCGCTGCATCATTCATTCCAATCACATCAAAATCATCTGGACTCAGATCCGTGCCATAACCGAACTCTTCACGACTGGGTAGCTTCGCTTTCTGTTTACGTTTCTCCTCATTTTTCATCGAAATCACCTCCATTGAAAAGTATGTGCATCTTCAATAGAATCATCCTCTAACCTATCTTAAGAAATTCTTCATACTTTCCCTTCTCAAATGTTAAGAAGTCCCTGTTACAATAAAACTATCGAGCAAGAAAGAGGTGCGGACATGGCGGCAATGACGATTTTAGTGGCGGATGATGACAAAGAAATCCGAGATGGTATAGAGATTTACTTGAAAAACGAAGGATATCGCGTGCTTAAGGCAGCAGATGGACAAGAAGCGTTGGATTTACTTAAGACAGAAGAAGTCCATTTACTCATTCTCGACATCATGATGCCCAATATGGACGGCATAACGGCTACGTTCAAAATCAGAGAAGCGCAAAACGTTCCAATTATTATGCTCAGTGCAAAAGTAGAAGAGTCGGATAAAATCCATGGACTTTCTGTGGGTGCAGACGACTATGTATCGAAACCATTTCAGCCAATGGAATTGATGGCGCGTGTGAAGTCACAATTGCGTCGTTACGTTCAACTTGGTACATATGCAGGAGGGACTACGTTTGAAATCGACGGACTGGTGATGGACGAAGAAGCAAAAACGGTTACGCTGGATGGCGTGCCGGTCAAACTGACGCCGATCGAATTCAAGATAACGGAGTTGCTTATGAAGCATCCTGGACGAGTGTTTTCCATAAATGAAATCTATGAGCGTGTATGGAACGAAGAAGCTTACAATGCTGAAAACATCGTGGCGGTTCATATCCGTAAAATCCGTGAAAAGATTGAAGTCGATCCGAAAAATCCAAGATATATAAAGGTGGTATGGGGCGTTGGGTACAAAATCGAAAAATACTAGTGCACTACTCTGGTCAATTGCTTCTATAATTATTGCGCTCGGCAGTATCGTCTATTGCTTCCCTCATATCACTGAGCTAACGAGCAATGGCATCGCCAGAACGACGCGCACGGTGACGTATTTCATCCAAATTATTAGAGGAGGCACTGTGTGATGAAACGATACACACCGATATTTATATGGGCGTTACTGGTAGCAGTTGCGATCAGCGGCCTTGTTACACTAACGAGCCGAGGGCCTGCGATGATTTTTACCAGCTATACGCAATCGACACAATTTCAAAATCATATGGATGATATATACAACGAGCTAGGCCGCACTGTACTGAACCCTATTGACTTGGAAACGGCTGAGAAAAAATTGTCCGTCACACCTTCTGAAATCGAGTCTTATCGGACGTATTACGGTAGCTTGGCAGAACAAATAGATACCATCCAGATCCAATATGAAGACCGCATTCGAGAAGCGGAATCGAAGCCCACAGTCAAGCAGGCGTTGGTGGATGAACGAGATAGCAAGATTGAAGACATCCGAAAGAATTTTGAGGATGATACTTATGTGGAAAAGAAGATTTTGAGTGGAAAGAAGCGTCAATTGGCACGACTGGTACACGATTATAAAAATAGCACTAATACCAGTACCTCAAATATCCCTATCGCATATGATTTAACTCCAGTTGCGGGTGGAGATGTCCATAAGAAATGGGAAACCAACGGGTTATTTGGATTTGAACGGAAGTTTACTGGGGACACTGGTTATTTAAAGGCTGTAGGCATGTATAGTGATTTCTATGTTGGCAGCTACGAAGTCTCAACGTATAGTGACGAATTGCATAACGAGATAGGTGTGGCATTATCCAGTGACGACATGGATGCTATTTCTCCTGCTACTATACTTTATAAAGGTTTCGTTGTTGTTCCTTCTTCAGTTTTCAAGCAAGGTGGAGTGCTTTACGAGGAAGTGAGGGAACACCAATCTATTAGAATTATGCTCATTGTATCAGGGATTGCTGGCATTGCAGCACTTATTGCGCTCTTTACGATATGGAAATTCAAATGGACTTGGTTTGTCGATCTACCCTCAACGAAACGGTATGATGCACTTCGAATTGATGTGAAGGTTGGAATTTTTCTAATCTTGCTTCTAAGCTTATTGAATTTCACAAGGAATGTATCCTTTAAGATGAATAACATGGCAATTGGAGGCTATTCATTTAGCATTGTAAATGCTGTATTTATGTTCGTGATGGGTGCCATTGTTATTGCGTTTCTAACATTCCAAATTGGTAATGCAATGACGCGTTATCAGCAGCCAGGGGTCTTCGAAAGAGATCTTAAGAATAGCTATATGATACAACTGGTAGCCAGTATGAAAGAGGTATTCTTAAACCGATCGATTGCGATTCAAACTCTCATTCTTCTCTTCGGGTTCTTCTTTGCAGGGGTTGGTTTTGTGGGATCTACGTTTGACGGAACTCTGTTCATGATTTATGCATTTTGTGTGCTGTTCATCGGATTACCAATCTTATTCATCTATATGCGACGCATGGGGTATTTGAGCAGAATTCTGATAGCGACAGAGCATATGGCAGCTGGAAAGCTTAACAGTGATATCCAAGTGATCGGCAAATCCCCATTTGCTACACACGCCGCGAATTTAAACAATCTCCGTGAAGGTGTGGAGAGTTCGATTAGTAGCCAAGCGAAAAGTGAACGCTTGAAAACGGAATTGATCACTAATGTGAGCCATGATTTACGTACACCACTAACGTCAATCATCACATATACGGATTTATTGAAAAATCCGAATTTATCCGATGAAGAGCGTACAGAATACGTAGATGTTTTGGACCGAAAATCGCAACGTTTAAAAACCCTGATCGAGGATTTGTTTGAAGTGTCTAAGATGTCGAGCGGTACAATGGAGTTATATAAACAACGTGTCGATCTAACACAACTTGTTCAACAGGCGATAGGAGAACATACCGAAAAGATGGCTGAAATCCCACTCGATTTTAGAGTTTCGGTACCTAAAGAACCAATGCCTGCCGTGATTGATGGGCAACGGTGGTGGCGTATGCTTGATAACCTGATTGGAAACTCATTGAAGTATTCACTCCCAGGGACACGCGTGTTTGTAACGTTACGTGACACGGGCGGCAATGCAGAATTGGTCGTTAAAAACATCACGGCGTACGAGTTGAATGAAAACGTTGATGAGTTATACGATCGCTTCAAGCGAGGTGATGCATCGCGCCATACGGATGGTTCAGGACTTGGTCTTGCTATCGCACAATCGATCGTCGAAATGCATGGCGGCACGATGGTGATTGACGTGGATGGTGACTTGTTTAAAGTGACGGTACGAGTGCCGTTAGCGTGACGGAAGGAGACTGCGGAAGGCAATGCCTGCAGTCTCTTTTTACGTTTAAATTCAACAAAACCAGGGGATACTAGTAGGATAACCAAGGCCTGTTTAAACAACTGGCTGTGGAGGGGAGCGATTGAAATGACGATTCAAGACGGTACCTATCCAAATAAGCATGACTTAGAACCGAAAGTTAAGAAACAGGGAAAAGTGGCACGGCCGACAGATGAGCTACCTTTATCTGATCCTGCCGATTCGAACTTTACACAAGAGTTTAGAGAGAACGAACATGATGAGACCGGGGAACAGACTCCATCCATCTTTACGGAAAATGAACAGAATACTTCAGAACGTACCCAAAATGATAAAGCCCATAAGGAATGGAACGATTCCAAACCGACTACGTAAGCCAGCTGATGCACCCAGTCCGCTGGTTTTTATAATGGATTGGAAAGCAGCTATCGGCTCTATAGCTGCTTTCGATTTTGAACAATCTATTCGTTCTCAAGTTTACTAAACTCCGTTTGTAGGAATAGGGTACTAGAAACTGTCTACTAGAATGGAGGATTTTAATGTTCAGAGACCCGTACTACTCGAACCTTTTCGGTTGGTTACCGGAGCTACTGCTCGGCATCATTGTACTTATTATTGGTTTTATCATCGCTAAAGTTGTAGAAAACGTAGTAGTGAAGGCCATGAAAAAAGGTCGAGTTAACGAAAGATTGAGTATGCAACACCAAAAGTGGAGTGCCGATCGAATTGCAGGCAAGATAGTATTCTTTGGTATTTTACTACTCATTATCCTCATCTTCTTTAATATGATGGACCTTAATACAATTTCTTCACCGTTCTTGAATGTATTTGCAGGACTTAGCGGTGCAGTACTTGGAATTCTGAAAGCAGTTCTTATTCTGCTACTCGCTTGGGTACTCGCAACAGTCGTGAAAAACCTGATCTTATCTGCAGGACACAAAGTGAATGTGCATAAATATGTGTCTCAAGTAGGTGGATCTGCAGAGTCTGTAGATAAAGCAAAATGGATTTCGACGGCTACGAATGTTGCGTTCTATCTGATTTTACTTCTTTTCATTCCGGCGGTATTGAATGCGCTCGGTCTAAGTGGAGTAAGTGGTCCATTTGAAAACCTATTAACAGGATTTGTTGCATTCATCCCTAAATTAGTTGGGGCTGCGCTTATCTTTTTGGTTGGAATCATTATAGCTAAAATTATCCGCATGATTGTGACAAAGCTTCTCGAGTCAATTGGAGTGGATAAAATTGGTGATAAGCTAAAGGTTTCTTCTGCTGTCAAAGGGACAAGTATTTCAAAAGTAATTGGAACTATCGTATTCGTTTTGATTTTGATTCCTGTTACGATTTCAGCACTTGAGGTCCTTGACTTAGAAGGGATTTCACAACCTGCCATTGCAATGTTGAACGACATTATGGTTATGCTTCCGAAGATTGTCGTTGCAATTGCATTAGTACTTGTTGGTGTTTATGTAGCGAAGTGGGTTAAAGGTATTGTGGAATCATTACTTGCTAATCTAGGCGTTGACTCACTTTCTAACAAAATGGGTGTCAAGACAACGAACCGTGAAGGTAGTTTTACGGTTTCATCCGTCATCGGAACGTTTGTACAAATTGTCATCATTCTACTGTTTGTTGTAGAAGCGCTTCAACTTGTACAACTTGTATTTATGGTGACACTGGCAACTGCAATCTTTGCCTACTTGCCAATGGTGCTTGCTGCTGTACTTATTCTAGCAGTTGGCTTCTGGCTTGCGAACCTTGCTGAGAAATTCATTGGAAGTGTTATGCAAACGAAGTCAGGAAATCCACATGTCCTTCGATACGTAGCGAAATATGCGATTCTAGCGTTTGCTTTCTTCATGGCGCTTAGTCAGCTTGGGATTGCACCCGCGATTATCAATGCTGCTTTCATCCTCATCTTGGGTGGTGTTGCGTTAGCATTCGGACTAGCATTCGGACTTGGCGGTCGCGATCACGCATCTCATTACTTGTCTAAAATGGAGTCAAGCTTACAAGACGTTGATGTTTCTAAAGAAAACTGGGAACAACAAAAAGAGGAAATGAAGCAAGATGCAGAGCAAACGATGCAAAAAGCAAAAGATGGAATGGAAGCTACAAAATCACAGATGCAACAAGAAAAAGACGAAATGAAACGAGCAACTACGCAAGCACCACCGGCTCCTCCTTCAGATTATATTCCTGGGAATCCTGAAGATGGTTTAAGAGGACCTGCACATTCTGATGTGAATAATAATCTTCCACCAGCTGAGAACTTTGAAGGAAATGACCCAATTGCGTTTACACAAGACGACGTAGATACGGGGTATAACGAAGTAGAACCAGGTGAAGAATATCCATATGGAGACCACGTTCAGCAAAGTCGATTTAACCAAGAAGCACATGATCAGTGGAACAATCAGAAACCTAAGGATGATCTCAACAATAATTAAGGATAGGAAAAACGCACAGTCGGGAAACTCCCGTATTGTGCGTTTTTTAGTGGACTAATTTATGTTGAAATGCATAAATAACTGCTTGTGTCCGATCTTGGACCTCAAGTTTTGATAGGACATTACTGACGTGCGTCTTCACGGTTTTCAAAGAAATAAATAGTTCATCCGCAATTTCCTGATTGGACTTTCCTTGTGCGAGCAGCAACAACATTTCAAGTTCACGTTGTGTCAACTCTTCATGGAGTGGTTGGTCAGATCCTCCGCTTCGCATTTTTTTCATCATTTTGACGGTCACTTCCGGTTCCAAGACAGATTGACCGTCGACGGTTTCGCGGATTGCTTGTGCGATGCGCTTAGCGTTCGACGTCTTCAAAATATAGCTGGAAGCGCCTGCTTCTAGCGCTGGATAGACTTTGTCGTCATCTAGGAAACTTGTAACGACGATGATTTTTGCTTCCGGCCATTGCTGGATAATCGCTATCGTTGCCTCAGCACCCGTCATAATTGGCATGACCATATCCATTAAAATAACGTCGGGTCGTAGTTCAAGTGCCTTTTCAACCGCTTCGCCGCCATCGACTGCTTCGCCAACGACTTCCATATCCGGTTGAGTACTTAGATAAGCAGATACCCCAATACGAACCATTTCGTGATCATCTGCGAGTAGTATGCGTATCATGCACTTCCTCCTCCTCTGTCCGAAGTGGTAATTTCACTTCAACTATAGTTCCTTGGGAAGGGACGGATACAATTTTGCAGACGCCCCCAATTTCAACCGCACGCTCTTTGACATTTTGGAGACCGTACGACCCCCCTTTACCACTATATTCGCTAAATCCAATCCCATTATCCTGTACGCGGAAAATTGCTAACCCATCCCGTTCTATGAATACGACATCGACTTCCGTTGCTTGTGCGTGTCGAAGCGTGTTCGATAGCGTTTCCTGTGCGATTCGGAAGAGGTGATCTTCTGCTCCTTTAGAAAGTGGCACGTCTTCTAAACGGAATCGGATGGTAAACGTTACTTTTTCGCGTAGTTCTGTTAGTAATTCCTCTAGCCCTTCTTTGAGTGATTTACTATTAAGGATTGCAGGCCGTAGGTGAAGTAGCAAGGCGCGCATTTCGAGTTGTGCTTGTTGTACCATTCGTTCAACTTGGAGCAACGGTTTATGAAGCGTTGTTTCTTCAGGTGTCTCCGTTAGGGAAGACAAAAGCATAGAAGCTGCAAATAACTGTTGAGAGACTGAGTCATGGAGCTCGCGTGCAAGTCGTTGTCGCTCTTCGATTATCCGCTCATGAATGAGCTGGTCTTGGTCTTCGGCGCGTGTATCCGTAATGCGCTGCAAACTCTTTTTTTGAGTCTCCAGTACTTCTGAGACGGACTCAATCGTACGAGTCAATCTTCTTGAAATACCTTTGTTCGAAGCGTGAACGCTGTCTTCTGCTAATTGGTTAAGCCTACGTTCAATCGTTTTTTCTTTTCCACGAGCGATGCTGTACATCCAATACGATAGAAAAGTACCAAAAACAACTGGAATAATAAGTAGCCAAATACCAAGTGGCACCTCGAAAAATTCCTCATTGTAGAGTTGCTGCCATGTTAAAGTAGGCGCAAATTCAATGAAGTAATAAAGGCCAAAGCCACAGAAGGTAATGAGTAACGTAGATAACAGAATGGCTCTCCAGAAAAAACCAGTCATTTACGGATCACCTCGACATCCCCGAAACGAATAGAGAGGGAGATGATGAGTTCGGCTTCATCTCCAATAGGACGGTCGTAGCCGTCTTTCATATGAATCGATTCGTTCAGCAGTCGCTTTGGTGTTAGATCGAATAATCGACATTCACCGAATAATACGGAGCAGTGAATGCGGACTGGTAAATCATACGGTAACTCAATTTTTACGCGTCCAAATCCTTGACGGATGGAGATGAGTGACGTGTTTTTAGGAAGGACGGTATCTGTGACATCTATATAGAAGTCACCGACGATGCCTTGTACATGAATATCTTGCCATTCATATGACGTGAATGGTGTGGATTGGCGAGAGAAGAGCCGATCTTTCCAAATACCGTTCGGTGTCTCGGCTTTTACTTCTTTTAAAGGACGCATGATTTCTTCAGCAGGCGTTCCTTTCCACAAGCGGACGACGAGATAGAGGAGTATCGCAAAGATTAGTAAACGCAAGCTCCATAAAGATAGTAAGGCGATGACGATAAAAATACCGCCTGTTACTACTAACCATTTAGAGCGTCGTTGAAGTCCGAAATAGATGGCAATGGCACCTAGAAAGAAGAAGATGACGTTACCATTTCCGAATAAAACTGCTTCTACAAATACGAGCAATACAAAGCCTATCAACCATAGCGTTGTGCTCTCAGTAATCGTTCGTTTCATGGTATCCACTCCTTTCTAATGTCAGTATATGATTGTTTAATAAGAAAAAAACTGCCGAGCGGTCAAGGACGTCCTCGATTACCCGGACAGCTAGTTGCTGTCTAACTAGTTTACACGATTTTCTCGAAGGTTGCTTCTTCTGCTGTCAAACCTTCGAGACGGTTTCGCATAGACGCGATGTCTCCGTCTTTGGTGGATGAATTTGAAGTGAATTCATCCGATGAAGGGTTCATATCGGCAGCAAAGATGCGATCCATGCGGATGTTTGCTCGTTTGGCATTCTCTTCACCCATCAACTTCAAGCGGCGGACTTGCATGTCTTTTACTTTATGCTTCATGCTTTCAAAACGACGTTCCAATGCAATTATGGATTCGGTTGTGTCCGTTTCTAGTGAACGTAATTCGTCGGTGCGTAGGCTGTAGGCTTCGACTTCATCTTTTGCGTAGTTGATAAGTTCTTCCTCACCCATTGCTTCTGCTAGCGCAAGTTGTTCTGTGCGCTTGTCTGTCAGGTGTTCAGCTTCAAGTAGTTCCTTAACTACCTCGTCACGTAGAACTTTTTGACGATCCAGAAGTTTTCCGACAGCTTTCGTTTGTTGCTCTGCTTCTTTAATAGTTTCATTTAATACATCAGCAGCGTTCTGCGACTTGCGTTTTGCTGTTACGTGTTCGATGTCTTCTTGTACGGCGAATTTGAATTTATACCATAGTTCATTCATTTGAAGTCCTCCTTATTTTTTGAATTCGTTCCATTGTTTTTCGAACTTTGTGAATGGATCTGCCTCGATTACATTTGTATTTGTCCGGTGGTTCAATTTCCAAGTACGCCAAGCATAATATGCACCAATTGCCGCGAGAAGGCCGATGAATGCAGGGATGTTAGAAATACCTGTAAGCACTCCGACGAGTAGAATGATAGCCCAGAGTACGCGTCCTACTTTAGAGTCGCTTTTTCTGAAGTTGTACCATCCTGCGAATGCTGCAACTGCCGAAAGTGCAAGTGCGATGATGGACCCAATGTTTACGAGTGCTACAATCGCAGCAATAATCCCTAGCACGACTAATGCGATTTTTTTCATAATTTGTGGTGCCTCCCTTCGTTTGTATTCTAATCATAAAACAGATTGCAGTTTCACTAAACCGGCTACGTGTGTAGATTTGTCTCATACTTTAGGCTGAGTTAGATGCAAACCTATGAAACAAGGATTGAAAACGCTCTCAAACATTGGTATAGTTATTAGAAAAATATGACTATTCTAATATAGGAGCGTGTCAAAATGAGAGAAGCAGTAATCGTGGCTGGCTTACGTACGCCTGTAGGGAGAAGAAAAGGAAGTCTAGCGAACACAAGACCGGACGAACTAGCGGCATTACTATTAAATGAACTGATGGACCGCGCTGGTGTTGCGAAAGATGAAACAGACGACATCATCTTGGGATGTGTTACGCAATCGGGTGAGCAAGGTGGAAATGTCGCTCGTACCGCATCGTTAATTGCCGGGTTTCCTGTGACAGTTCCTGGCGTGACAATTGACCGTCAATGTGGATCGAGTCAGCAGGCGGTTCACTTTGCATCTCAGGCAATTATTAGTGGAGACATGGACGTGGTGATAGCGGGTGGAGTTGAAAGTATGACGAGGGAAGCAATGTTTTCCAACATGCATGCTGCAAAGCCAAGTGCAAAACTCACCTCACAATACGAAATCATTAATCAGGGTCTTTCCGCGGAACGAATTGCATCTAAATGGAAGTTATCGCGTGAGGCGCTCGATCAGTTTGCATACGACAGTCACCAGAAAGCGATGCGAGCGATTGAGGAAGGTCGTTTCGCTGAAGAAGTTGTACCGGTGTCGGTGATTGACCAAGAGGGGAATACGAAACTGTTCTCAGTGGATGAAGGACCTCGACCTGAGTCAACACTGGAAGCGCTCGCTGGATTGAAAACGGTATTCGATGAACAGGGTGCGATAACAGCTGGCAACGCAAGTCAGATGAGTGATGGCGCGTCTGCGGTATTACTCATGAGTCGAGATAAAGCGGAAGCGCTTGGTGTACAGCCTATTGCTCGCATCGTTGCACGTACAGTTGTTGGATCAGATCCAACACTTATGCTGACAGGTCCAATTGAGGCAACCCGACAAGTGCTCGAGAAGGCGGGATTGACGATTGAAGACATGGATCGATACGAAGTGAATGAAGCATTTGCCCCTGTTCCGCTTGCGTGGCTAGCGGAAACGGGAGCAAATCTCGAAAAGTTGAACGTCAACGGTGGGGCGATTGCGCTCGGTCATCCACTTGGAGCGACGGGAACGAAACTACTTGTGTCCCTCATGCATGAATTGAAACATTCCGGAGGCCGTTATGGGTTGCTTGCGATTTGTGAAGGAATGGGGATGGCAAACGCAACCGTCATTGAAATGCTTTAAGGGTTTTGTGCATAGGATAGCAATGACGTACTTGTACGATTTGTAAAAAGAACTTATGAGTACACGTACAAACCAATTTCAGGACAAAGGGAGATGGCCAACATGATGCAAACACCACTCAATTTAACGTCGTTCATCCGACGCGCTGAACAGTTCTTTCCGGAGAAGCTCATTATTTCACGTACTGCAGTGGATACAATTCATCGTATTCCGTACCGAGAGTTCGCAAAACGTACACGTAAACTTGCAGATGCACTAACAAAACTTGGCATGGAGCATGGAACGAAAGTAGCGACGTTTGGATGGAACCATCATCGCCATCTGGAAGCATACTTTGGTGTGCCTTGTTCAGGAGCGATTTTGCATATGGTCAATATTCGGTTGTCTCCAGAGCATATTGCGTATGTCATCAATCACGCAGAGGACGAGATTCTCTTAGTGGACGATAATTTGTTCCCTCATCTTGAAAAGCTAGCACCGCTGTTAAAGACAGTGAAACACTACATTATTATGGGAGATAGCAAAGAGGTACCCGATACATCTTTACCGAATGTCTATGCGTACGAAGCGCTTCTAGAAAATGCTTCTGATGCATTTGAATTCCCTGAGGATTTGGATGAAAACACGCCTGCAGGAATGTGTTATACGTCTGCGACGACGGGAAATCCGAAAGGTGTCGTTTATACGCATCGCGGGATTGTGCTTCATAGTTATGCGCTCGGGTTGGCAGATGCGATGGGATTGAATGAGCGAGATGTCATCATGCCAGTCGTTCCGATGTTCCACGTTAATGCATGGGGGCTGCCATTTGCTGCAGTGTTCTTCGGTTCTACGCAAGTACTGCCTGGCCCTGGGATTATTCCAGATCTATTGCTAGATTTGATTGAACAGGAAAAGGTGACGCTCACGGCAGGTGTTCCAACGATTTGGCTCGCTGTGCTGAAAGCACAAGATGCAAAACCACGTGATTTGTCCTCGTTACGTGCGATTGTTTGCGGAGGTTCCGCTTCACCGAAAGGTCTAATTCGAGCATTTGAGGAGCGGTACAAGGTGCCGTTCATTGTCGGGTATGGAATGACGGAAACGTCTCCACTTGTCAGTCTATCAGTATTGACATCAGGAATGGATGACGTCACGATGGATGAAAAAATTGAGTTGCGTGCACTACAAGGTCTTGTGATGCCTGGATTAGACGTTAAAATCGTCAACGAAAATGGTGAAGTTCCGTGGGATGGCAAGACGATGGGAGAACTTGCGGTTCGAGGTCCTTGGATTGCGGACGAATACTATAAAGATGAGCGAACGTCTGAAGCATTCCGAGACGGCTGGCTGTATACAGGCGATATTGCGGTAATGACGGAATTCGGCTATTTGAAACTGACAGATCGAACGAAAGACTTGATCAAGAGTGGCGGAGAATGGATTTCGTCGGTGGACTTAGAGAATGCTTTGATGTCACATGATGCTGTCTTTGAGGCTGCTGTGATTGCTGTCCCACATGAGAAGTGGCAAGAACGCCCGCTTGGCTGTGTCGTACTCGCAGAAGGACAGGAAGCGAATGATGCTATGAAAGCGGAGTTACTTACGTATATGGAAGGACAATTTGCGAAGTGGTGGGTTCCGGACAATATTGTCTTTATGGAAGAGATTCCAAAAACGTCTGTCGGGAAGTTTTTGAAAGCGGAATTACGCAAACAACTAATTGTTGTTAAATAAGTGTGAATAGATGGAGCCCGTCTGGCGAATAGTGCTGGACGGGTTTTGTTGTGCTGTTGTCATAGATTGTACAGCTGTTTCGTAAACTACTAGAGGTTATGCGAAACTTGTAGCGGGGGATGTCGTCTTTATGACAAGCTAAGTGCAAAGGTGTTATGAGGTTTTGTGAGTTATGAGCGGAATGGGTGAGTTTATGATCACTATTGGGGATCTATGAGCGGAAAGCGTGGGTTATGATCACAATTGAGGATTTATGAGCAAATATCGTGATTTATGATCAAGTCTCGCGACAAAGAGCAACTCAATCTTATGAAGTGTAGATTATTAACAACGTGTGACGGGAGTGCATGCACATAGACAGTTGGATTATGGACCTTTTGGCGGAATACGGCTATTATGGCGTACTTGCACTCATATTTGTAGAAAACCTTTTCCCACCGATACCCTCTGAACTAATATTAACGTTCAGTGGAGTGTTAGTGGCATCTCATCATTTATCCATGGGATGGATGATTGTAGCTGCGACAATTGGCTCGGTAGTCGGTGCGATGTTCCTTTACGGCATCGGCATGTTTTTGGACGTTCCGAGGCTCGAACGACTAACGGATCGATATGGCCGTTGGCTTAGATTGAAGCGCAAGGATATCCGGCGGGCGGACGCCTGGTTCGATAAGTATGGACCATGGACCGTACTCATTTGTAGGGTCATTCCACTCGTCCGTAGTCTAATTTCGATACCTGCAGGAATGTCAGGGATGAATTTTCCACTTTTCATCATTCTCACAGCATTAGGAAGTTTGGCTTGGAATAGTGTACTTATTTACTTAGGTTTCAAACTCGGGGCAAACTTAGATTCGGTCGTCCAATATATGGACATCTATTCGAACGTTGTGTATATTTTAATAGGAATTGGCGGAGCGGTTGCATGCATTATGTATGTCAGACTTCGCAGAAAGCGGGTATAAGAATCTATGGATTTATTTGAATTTCTAAAAGCGCTCTTGTTAGGGTTTGTTGAAGGTATGACGGAATTCGCGCCTGTTTCTTCAACAGGTCATTTAATTATCGTTGACGATATGTGGTTGAAAAGTGAAGAGTTTCTAGGGAAATATCCTTCTATCACGTTTAAAATCGTCATTCAACTCGGTTCAATATTAGCCGTCGTTGTCGTGTTCTGGAAACGGTTATTTAGCTTAGTTGGTCTCTATAAAGTAGAAGGTCAAAAGGCGAGCCAAAGTTTCAATTTACTACATGTAATCGTTGGCATGTTGCCAGCCGTTGTCCTAGGGTTTGCTCTGAAAGATTTGATCGATGATTATTTGTTCGGTGTTGAAACAGTTATCGTCGCGCTTGTCGCAGGAGCCATTCTAATGATTGTTGCAGATCGATTTGGACCGAAGACTCCGCGTGTAACGACGCTTGACCAAATTTCATATCGTCAAGCATTCACCGTTGGACTCGTTCAATGTTTATCTTTGTGGCCAGGGTTTTCGCGGTCGGGTGCTACAATTTCAGGTGGTGTCCTATTCGGAATGAACCACAGAACCGCAGCAGACTTCACGTTTATCATGGCGGTTCCAATCATGATGGGGGCAAGTCTTGTCTCTGTGATGAAAAACTGGGAGTATTTATCGATGGATCACATTTCCTTCTACATCGTAGGATTCCTCAGCGCATTTGCATTCTCACTATTGTCGATCCGCTTCTTCCTGAAACTGATTTCAAAAGTGAAACTCGTTCCATTTGCAATTTATCGTATCGTACTTGCGATTGTTTTAGCGATTATCGTATTCGTTTAAGAAGCATGCCCGCCTTAACTCGCGGGATGCTTCTTTTTTATGGTTGCAATTAACTTCTCCTAATCAACTAAAAACTGATAGAATTAAAGAAAACTTTCACTTGGGTAATAATTAGGTGGCGTTACTGAACGACCTCTGAAGACTAAGCGACAGAAAAGGTGAGCGACAATGGCTGAACGAATTTTAATTATTGAAGATGAAGAAAGTATCGCACGTGTTCTTCAACTTGAACTTGGATTTGAAGGGTACGACGTGTCGATATGTCATACAGGAACAGATGGATTAATTATGTATCGGGAACAAGAATGGGAGCTCGTCCTCCTCGACCTGATGCTACCGGGAATCAATGGATTGGATGTCTTGAGAAGGATTCGGACAGATGAAAAGATGACGCCTGTGATTCTATTGACAGCTAAAAGTGATATGGAAGACAAAGTAACAGGACTTGACTTAGGGGCCAATGACTATGTGACCAAACCATTTGAAATTGAAGAGCTGCTCGCAAGAATCCGTTCGGCGCTCCGATTTTCAGCAAAAGGTACGCCTGAGCAAAAGGACACGCATTTACATGAGTTTAACGGCATTTCAATTCATGACCAGACGCGTGAAGTCCGTTGTGGAGGAGAAGCAATCGAATTAACACCAAGAGAATATGATTTGCTGTTTCATTTGTTGAAACATCCGAACCAGGTATTGACGAGGGAGCAATTACTCGATGCGGTGTGGGGCTATGATTATTATGGAGATACCAATGTAGTCGATGTCTATATTAGGTACGTACGGAAGAAGATCGATCCTCAATGTGGTCCTTCGTTCATCCATACTGTACGAGGCGTTGGATATGCACTGAAGGATTGATGATATGAAACTTAAAAATAAAATTCACTCTCTTTCTACACTGATGATGTTGATATTGCTCATTCTTAGCAATTTAGGGATCTATTTTACGTTTGACCGGACGCAACATAAAACAGAATATAGTCAACTTCTTGGAAGCGCGAAGGAATTGACAGTCGCCTTAAGTAAAATGACGGACGAAGAAGAGGCAGAAATTATTTTGCGTGCATATGTGCCGCCAAATGGTGCTCTTCGGGTAGTAGATGAAGAGGGGAAGGATATTTTAGCCGTCCAATCGATGGAAGGGTTCGATAAGAAATTTCCGATTCCAAATAAGGATGAACAATATACAATTGTTCCTTTCAATGGATACGAAGCACTCTCTATTGCGATTCCGACAATTTGGCCGACGGGAGAAGTTGTACAGCTAGAAATGACGCAAGTGTTGACCGATTTGAAAGCCAATTTGAAACTACTTAGAATGGTAATGATTGGGATTACCCTGTTTGCCATGATTCCAATCATCATCTCGAGTATCACACTAGGACGGATCGTTACGCAGCCGATTGAAAAACTTATCCAGGCGATGACGGCTAGCCGTCGATCAGGCACATTCCAGCAAATAGCGGTTCCCGATAACGGGAAGGATGAGCTGGCGCAATTGGGGCAGACGTTCAATGATTTGATGATCCAGCTTGAGCAGAACTACCGCAAACAGGAAAAGTTTGTTTCGGATGCTTCCCACGAACTAAAAACACCATTAACGGTCATTGATAGTTATGCTCGGCTTTTGGAACGTCGAGGAATGGACAAGCCGGAGATTACCGAAGAAGCGCTCACTGCAATTCGGAATGAAACGAAACGGATGAAGGAAATGATTGAGCAAATGTTGGACCTTGCACGTAATAACGAGCCTGCTTCGTATGTTTTTGAAGAGACAGATATCCGTGCTCTCGTTGATGAAGCATCACGTATGATCACCAGCGCTTATGGGCGAGAGATTCATATTTCGGGTCCGGATCAAATGGTTATATCAACAGATGAAACCCATTTAAAGCAACTGTGTATTATCCTACTTGATAATGCACGGAAATACAGTCAGCGTGAAATCGACATCCGTATTGATGAACAGCAAGACTTTGTCCGTATACGTATCCGAGATTATGGAAAAGGTATTCCTGCAAAAGATATTCCATTTTTGTTTGATCGGTTTTATCGGGTAGATGAAGACCGTAACCGGAAAACGGGAGGAACAGGATTGGGACTGGCCATCGCAAATGAAATCGCAATTGGGTTAGGGACGAAGCTCGATATTGAAAGTGAAGAAGGTAAAGGGACTGAAGTGATTATTTGGTTGCCAAAAACTTTACCTTCTCAGTAAATTTTAATGTGTTCTTGGTACACTACATGAGAGGTGAATCGATATGAAAAAAGGCAGGAAGTATTTGTTGCCATTCAGTCTCGTGCTACTCGTTGTTATTGCGAGTATGTTTTACATGAAGAGCATCGTTTCTCACGCAGACACAATTCCGTCTGACATGATTAAAAACCAATTAGAAATGATGTACAACGGTGAAGTGAACGACTTATTATTGAACAACGATATATATGGTGCAAAACTTGTCCGTAAAGAATTGGTCTATGAGTTACGTGTTGATGGGGAGACAGGAAAAGTGTTGTCCATGGTGTTAGAAAAACCTTCAGCAGAACGAGTTGCGAAAGAGAAGCTGCTTGCTGAAAAAGCTGAAAAAGCTGAAAAAGAAAAGGGTGAGACTTCAGTAAAGAAACCTGAACCGCTACCTGCTCAGCCGGTAAAACAGGAACCAGAAGTGCAGCCTGAAGTTCCAAAACCAGCTCCAGTCCAACCTCAGGCACAACCAGAGCCTAAGCCGCAGCCAAGACCAGAGCCTAAACCGCAGCCGAAGCCTCAACAAAACCCGCAAACGAAGCCGCCTGTCAGTAAGCCAGCGCCACAGAAAACAGTGATGCTGACGGAACAACAAGCCGTTCAAATTGCGTTGCGTCAGTTGAATGGAGAAGTAGATGACGTGGACTTCGTTAACACTTCTGATGGCGGCTATTATCTTGTTGAAATTGAAATTGATGTTGACGATGGGCCAGACGAAGCAACGTACCAGATTCACGCAATATCGGGCAAAATCATGTCTGTCACTTGGGATGACTGATTTTATTAGGAATGATGAATGAACTCGAACCGATCAGCTAGCGCTGGTCGGTTTTATTGTGCAGTCAATTAAGGCTTATGAGCGGAATTGGTAGAGTTATGATCACATTTCGGAGGTTATGAGCGGAATTGTGTATTTATGATCACAATCCTGGAATTATGAGCGGAATCGCAGAGTTAAGATCACAAACTAAGAGTTATGAGCGAATTCCGAGTTTAATGAGCGCGTACCAAACTCGTTAAGCTAGATTGACAACTTATGCGCATTCTTTGAATGGGATGCGCCTAATCTACTGACACAGTTTTGCCAACAGATACGCACAATTTGAGAAAATCAGTGAAGAGCCCTCAATCATGGCATACTTTATGCCGAAATAGACTAATAGAGCCGCTTCGCATAGAACGGCGGAGCATGTGACGAACGTAAATAGGCAACTACACGAGAGGACTGAATGCAATGGCTTATGAAAGCGGGATATTGTTAGAGAGTGGTACAAATGAGCTCGAAATCGTTGAATTTGAGGTGGCGGGAAGCCGTTACGGCATTAACGTTATAAAAGTAAAAGAGATTATCGTGCCAATGCCGATAACTCCGATCCCTCACGCAGACCCGGCAGTAGAGGGGATTATTCAGCTACGTGGGGAAATCCTTCCAGTCATTAGTATGGAGGTTGTTTTGGGAATGGGACCATCTGCGAATCCTCAAAACGACAAGTACATCGTTTCGTCATTCAACAAGCAACAAGTCGTTTTCCACGTACACAATGTGACGATGATTCACAGAATCTCATGGGATGCAATCGAGAAACCAACAGGTGCATACTCTGCTGAGACGTCCCCTGTCATCGGTGTCATCAAGCTTGGTGGCGACATGATGTTGTTGCTCGACTTTGAAAAGATTGTTATGGAGATTAGCCCGGAAACTGGAATTCGCGTGGAGCAGATTCATAAGCTTGGCAAGCGTGAGCGTTCAGACAAGCGCTTGCTTGTAGCAGAAGATTCTCCACTTTTGCGGAAACTACTGCAGACTACGCTCTCTGAAGCAGGTTATGAACGTGTGGAGTTCTTTGAAAATGGTAAAGATGCACTAGTGTATTTGGAACAATTAGCGGAGATAGGTGACGTAGCAGATACGATCCAATTGGTCATTACGGATATTGAAATGCCACAAATGGATGGTCATCACTTCACGAGAAGAATCCGGGATCATAAAGGTCTTGCGAAACTACCCGTTATTATTTTCTCTTCGTTAATAACAGACGATTTGAAGCACAAAGGAACAAGTGTAGGTGCTGACGAACAAATCAGTAAGCCTGAAATAGCGGAACTTGTCTTGAAGATCGATCAGTACGTACTTTAATAGAGTATTTGGCGTATTAAAGTTTTTATTGCCATGCATACCAAGTCGGTGGTTTACTTAACCATCGGCTTTTTTTTGTTGTCTCACTAATAGAAAAAGAGGGTACATAAGAAACAAGTTGAATTAAAATTAAGGAATAGCAAACCAACAGCGGAGGTGCGATTGGATGATGACAGATATTTTAAATTGGATAACAGGATCGTTTAGTAATTATTTATGGTCGTATGTACTGATCGGCTTATTGCTTATACTCGGTCTATACTTCACAATAGGAACGAAATTTGTGCAGTTCCGGCTATTCGGTGAGATGTTCCGCTTGATTACTGAAAAGAAAGATAGTGAGGATGGCGTGTCTGCATTCCAAGCGTTTACTATCAGTGCCGCTTCACGTGTAGGTACAGGAAACATCACAGGGGTCGCTTTGGCGATTGGAATCGGTGGACCTGGTGCGATCTTCTGGATGTGGATCATTGCTATCATTGGAATGGCTACAGCTTTTGTTGAGAGTACATTGGCGCAAGTCTATAAAGTACGGGACGGCGATACCTTTAGAGGTGGACCGGCTTATTATATGCAGAAAGCACTTGGACTTAGGGGATTAGGAATTGTCTTTGCTATTTTGTTAACACTTTGTTTTGGATTTATATTTAACGCAGTTCAGTCAAACACGATTAGCCAATCATTCTCGGAAGTTTTTAATATTCCTAATTGGGTTATTGGTCTTATTCTTGTTGTACTTACAGCGGTTATTATTTTTGGCGGTGTAAAACGAATCGTCAAAGTAACACAGGCGATAGTTCCAATCATGGCAACACTTTACATCGTCGTAGCGTTGTATATTGTCATTGTAAATATTACTGAAATTCCAGCAATGATTACATTAATTGTAGAGCACGCGTTTGGCATTAAAGAAATTGCTGGTGGTGGAATTGGTGCTGCGATGATGCAAGGTGTGCGTCGTGGGTTATTCTCGAACGAAGCCGGTATGGGTAGTGTTCCGAATGCTGCAGCAACAGCAAACGTAACACATCCAGCGAAACAAGGACTTGTTCAAAGTTTAGGAGTGTTTTTCGACACGATCATTATATGTTCAGCGACAGCGTTCATTATTTTACTAGCAGGACTTTATGATAAAGGGGAAACGGATGGTATTTTGCTAACTCAAGCATCTATGGCAGAGCACGTGGGCTCATGGGCTCCATACTTCGTTGCAATTGCAATCTTGTTCTTTGCATTCAGTTCGATTATTGGAAACTATTATTACGGAGAAACCAATATTGAATTTATTAATGCACATAAGGGTTGGATGACTGTCTATCGACTGGCCGTACTAGGTATGGTAATGTTCGGTGCAATGGCGAAAGTTCAAACGGTTTGGGATCTAGCAGATGTCTTTATGGGACTGATGGCTGTATTGAACCTAGTAGTCATTGCTATACTAGGTCGCATTGCATTCAAAGTATTGGATGATTTTACAAGTCAACGGAAGAAAGGCTTAAATCCTAGGTTCCAAGCGAAAACTATTCCCGGTCTAAAGGGGACGGAGTGCTGGGGAGAAGAGCAACCGAAAGAATAATACCGAATTGTAAATAGTAAAAATCACCGGGTGGATAATTCGCCTGGTGATTTTTTTGTGACAAACGATCTAAAGTCTACCTTTTTAGTGAGTAGTTAGTTATAATCATAAAGTTGCAAAATATGAAAGGAACGTGACCATGAAGAAGACGAAAAGTGTTGTTTTTAAACTTTCTACCCTAATTATAGGAGTATTCTTTCTATTGTTTGCTCTATATGCCTTTGGAACTATGATTTACACACACAGTATAACCATCGATAATGCTGAGCAAGTAGCTACGACTGATACAGAACGTGTTGCGCTTAAGTTAGGAGAACAATTTAAGCAAACAGATGAATCATTAACGACAACAAAACAGATTATAGAAACGATGAATTCCAATTCAAAGATGAATGCGAAGGATGTCTTGTCTGTTCTGCAAGCTAATTTAGAAGGGAATCCGAATGCTGTCAGTATGAATGCAGTGTTTGAAAAAGGGATTCTATCTACAGAAAGCTTGTCTGATTCGGAAAAGAAATTCATTGATTCAGAAGGAAGATTTGCTCCGTTTTTATTGAAAACAGAAAATGGTATTAATGTTTCAATGGCTTCTGGGTATGAAACTTCAGGAGAAGGAGATTGGTACTTGAAGCCGAAAGCCGATAAATCTTCTTATTTCCAAGAGCCTATGTCCTATGAAGTAGACGGTAAGAGTACAAGTTACACTTCATTGACAGTTCCTTTACTAAGTGGAACTGGTAGTTTTGCAGGTGTTATCAGTGCTAACATGTCTCTCGCATTCTTAGAGGACCTTACTAAAGAAATCACTCCTAGAGGCGGTTATGCTTCAGTCATTTCAGATGAAGGTGTGTTGATCCAAAACAGCCTTAAAGAACAGCTGAATAACTCAAATATGAAAGATGCCATTGATTGGGATCCTGCGCATGAACAACTGAAATCTGGGAAACCAGTGACGATGTATGTGGATTCCAAATCGTATGACGAAAAAGCATACAATTCATTTGCACCGATTTCATTGAATGGATTTGAAGAGACATGGTCCGTACAAACCGTATTACCACGTTCCGTCATTCTTGAACCGTTTGCTCGAATTGTTATTTTTACATTGATTGCAGCTGCAGTTATGGTTATATTGATGGGATTGGTTACAGCGTTTTTCGTTTATCGTCAAATTAATCCGTTAACACGTGTTCAAAAGTCTATGGAGATGGCCGCTTCAGGAGATTTAACGGAACAAGTAGACGTAAGCAAGCTGAAGCAAGATGAAATTGGTTCCGTTGCGACTTCATATAATCATATGTTAAGCCAAACGAATGAAGCTTTGTCAGAAGTGTTATCCGCTTCATTACGACTTACGGAATCCTCTGCACAAGTGAATCATGCATTTGAAGAAATTGTTGCATCTAGCCAAGAAGTCTCCGTTGCGACTGAAGAAATCGCACAAGGGGCATCGAAGCAATCCGAAGATACAGAAGAAACGAGTCACCGTATGGGAGATCTTGCTACACAGATTACGGCTATTTCAACACTATCTGAAAATATGGATGGGTTGTCCCGTCAAACAGTCGAATCGACACAAATCGGACTTAAGGAAGTCGATCGATTGCGTGAACAAAACGAGTTGGCGAATCGTATGAATGAGCAAGTAGAACAGCAGATGACTGCATTGACTGACAAAATTTCGGGCATTAACCAAGTCATCACATCTATCCAAGACATTACAGCACAAACGAACTTGCTTGCACTGAACGCAAGCATAGAAGCAGCGCGTGCTGGTGAACACGGAAAAGGATTCGCAGTGGTCGCTGAAGAAGTACGTAAGCTTGCAGAACAATCGAGTAGTGAGACAGGAACGATTCAGCAAACCGTCCAAGAAATTTTAGATCAGTCCAAAGCGACTGTAGATGTTATAGCACAAAACACGAAATCCATGAAAACACAAAGTGAATCTGTCGCGAGTACAGAAAAGTCGTTTGCACTTAATGCACACCTGACAGATGAGATGAATAAATCAATTGCGGAGCTTTCTGCCAACCTATCTGAAATGATTTCGCACAAAGACCAAGCTGTCCTTGCGATTCAGAGTGTTTCAGCGGTTTCTGAAGAAACAGCGGCTTCTGCTGAACAAGTAAGTGCGTCTTCGGTTGCCCAACAGCAAGAGTTGGAACGTGTTGCTGATTCTGTCCAACAGATGACACGTATTGCGAACGAACTTCAACAAGTCGTAGAACGATTCCAACTAGCTAAGGAACAATAAGTACGGATTGACTGATTGGTTCATAGTAAACTCTGAACAGAGGATGAGATTGCAAAATTTCTCCTCTTTTTAGTTTTGTCATGAGTGATAATGAATCTATCGGATAAGCGGAATAGGAAGAAAAGAGCAAGGATTTTGTTTCTAATAATTTGGAGCGATACGAGTAACGTTCGAGCATGAATGTGTGATAAACTAATCTTTCGAGGAAAAATCCCGGGTGCAATCCGCTTGTAGGCAACGAAGAAAAAACAAAGTCCCTTTTTGCCTATTTACTGTTTTGACACAAGATGTTAGGGTAGATAAGTAAATAACACACTATATATAGTGCTGATGTCGAAATGCTGTCCTAAAGGATTTCGCAGAAAACGCTTTTGAAACGCGTTTTCTCAGCTCTTTTTTAATTGCGAAAATATGAGAGAAAATGGAAGGAGACGTTCGATATGACACTAACCCGCGAAACGAATGATACAACACGCATGCTCGAATCTTTACAGGAGGAATTTGGTGTAGAACGAATTGCACCACTGGCACAAGCAAGTGACAAATGGCTTTCAAAACATGCTGAAGGTGGCCTCGATGAATGGACAAATGCGATGGTCCTTGAATCATTGAGTCTGATGGACGAAGCATCAAGCTACTGGACATTTGTTGCAGCTCGTCTTCACTTACAGAAGTTGTATGCGGATCAGCAACAACATCGCGGAGAAGCAGTCTATTCGAATTTTGCGGGTCATGTCACGTCTCTTGTTCAACAAGGTTTATATACAGAAGACTTGGCGAAACAATATACAACTGACGAGATGACAGCGATTGGTGCTCTTATCCAGCCGGAACGGGACAAGTTGTTTACATATATCGGCTTGAAGACGTTGATGGATCGCTACGCAGCAGTTAACTACTCAAAAGTTCCTGTTGAGCTACCTCAAGAACGATGGCTCGTAATTGCGATGACGCTCATGCAACGTGAGACGGAAGATCGCATCGGGAAAATCGCAGAAGCATATTGGGCGATGAGTAACTTGTACATGACTGTAGCAACACCAACACTTTCGAATGCGGGAAAACCACACGGACAGCTTTCTAGCTGCTTTATCGACACAGTCGATGATTCACTGACAGGTATTTATAACAGCAACACTGATATCGCGAACTTGTCGAAATATGGCGGCGGAATCGGCGTCTACATGGGTAAAGTTCGTTCTCGCGGGTCTTCTATCCGCGGATTCAAAGGTGCTTCTAGTGGCGTGCTCCCATGGATCAAGCAGCTGAATAATACTGCAGTCAGCGTAGATCAGCTTGGACAACGTCAAGGCGCTGTCGCAGTCTATTTAGACGTTTGGCATAAGGATATCTTTACATTCCTAGATCTTAAATTGAATAACGGTGACGACCGCCTTCGCGCACATGACATTTTCACTGGCGTCTGCTTGCCAGATCTATTCATGGAAGCTGTTGACGCTCGTGCGGACTGGCACTTATTCGATCCACACGAAGTCCGTACTGAGATGGGTTTTTCACTTGAGGACTCGTATGACGAGACAAAGGGTGCAGGAACGTTCCGTGAGCGTTATGAAGCGTGCGTGAACAATCCGGAAATTACAAGAGAGACCGTTTCCGCGATTGAAATCATGAAACGCATTATGCGTAGTCAGCTTGAGACAGGTACGCCTTATATGTTCTACCGGGATGAAGTAAACCGTGCGAATCCAAACAAGCACGCAGGAATCGTTTACTCAAGTAACTTGTGCTCAGAAATTATGCAAAATATGAGTGCAACTGAATTTGAGTCGGTTACATTGGAAGATGATATCGTTGTAACTCGCTCAAAGCCAGGTGACTTTGTTGTATGTAACCTATCTTCTGTAAACTTAGGGAAAGCTGTTCCTGCTGGCGTTTTGGAACGTTTAATTCCGATTCAAGTACGTATGCTCGATAACGTAATCGATTTGAATAAGATTCCTGTCGTTCAAGCGCAGCGTACGAATAGCCGTTACCGTGGTATTGGTCTTGGAACATTCGGATGGCACCATCTGCTAGCACTTGAAGGAATCCAGTGGGAGTCTGAAGAAGCTGTTGAATTTGCGGACCGTCTATATGAGCAAATCGCGTACTTAACAATCCGATCTTCAATGGAAATTGCCGGTGAAAAAGGAGCATATCCATTGTTTGAAGGGTCTGACTGGGAAACGGGAGCTTACTTCGATAAGCGCGAATACGCGTCAGCTGAATGGAACGAATTGCGTAAGAACGTTGCGGAAACTGGAATTCGAAACGGCTATCTAATGGCTGTTGCGCCAAATAGTTCAACATCTGTCATTGCAGGTTCTACAGCTTCAATTGATCCAGTGTTCAAGCCGTTCTACCATGAAGAGAAAAAAGATTACAAGTTGCCGGTTATTGCACCGGACTTAAATCATAATACGTATGACGTATACCGCCGTTCTGCATATATTGTCGACCAGCGTTGGTCCATCAAGCAAAATGCGGCACGTCAACGTCACATTGACCAATCAATCTCATTCAACTTCTATGTTCCAAATAATATTCGTGCTTCTGTTTTGCTCAACCTTCATATGCAAGCCTGGAAATCAGGAATGAAAACAACTTACTACACACGTTCCACTGCTTCAGAAATCGAGGAGTGCGAATGGTGTCATTCTTAATTGCCTATGCTTCTTGGAGCGGCAATACTGGAGAAACTGCGGAACTGATAGAGAAAACATTACTAGCAGGTGGTGCATCCGTTCAGATGCACCGAATCGGGACAGGCCCAGTGCCTGATTATCGTGAGTTTGACGCCCTAGTTGTGGGTTCGTTCACATGGGACCATGGCTCTACTCCAGATGAAGTGAAGGATTTTGTACTAGATGTTGGCGCGAAGCCGGATCACGTGTATGTATTCGGAACAGGAGATACACAGTTCGGTGGAGACGATCTATTCTGTAGAGCAGCCGTCAAATTAGCAAGATTTTACAACTCTGATTACGAGCCGCTGAAAATTGAACAAAGCCCACGTGGCGCACAAGAAATCCGCGTAACAAACTGGGCAGAAGGAGTGCTAGACCATTGGAAACACTTACAAGAGTTAACGTACTAAATCCGACAAACCCAAACAAAGCAACAGCGATTTTTGGCGGGGAAGCGAGTGGAATCCTTAACTGGAACAACTTAGCGCATCCTCATTTTTATACAATGCGTCAACGAATTCGTTCTCTATTCTGGACGGCAAATGAAGTAGATATGACACAAGACGTGAAGCAGTTTCCAAACCTTTCAAAAGCGGAGCAAGACGCATTCTTGAAGATTATCGGCTTACTTGCAACACTCGACGGTCCACAAACGGTCGTTGCGATGAAAATCGCTGACTTTGCTACAGATCCATCCGTCAAGTCGATTATGGCGACAATTGCAGACCAAGAAAGCGAACACAACCATAGCTATGCGTACGTGCTGTCTTCTGTGACAACGTATGACAAGCAAGTGGAATCGTTTGAAATGGGACGCACAGACGAAGTGTTAATGAAGCGAAACGAGCGCATTGTTGAAATCTACAATGAGTTTGCAACGAAACCAACAATTGAAACTGTACTGAAGGCAATGGTCTATACGACATTACTAGAAGGTCTATTTTTCTATAGTGGCTTTGCATTCTTCTATAACTTGGCGCGCCACCAGAAAATGGTAGGTACGTCAACAATGATTTCTTATATTAATAGGGACGAACTGCAGCACGGAAAAGCAATCAGTGATATTTTCCGCGCGGCACTTGCAGAGAATCCGAAATACAATACCGAAGAGTTCACAGAGTGGATCTACGATCAGTTCCGTCATTCTGTCGAACAAGAAACAATCTGGAGCCGCTACGTGCTTGCAGACATCGATGGCATCGACTTAGATGAGATGGACGGCTATGTTAAGTACCGTGCCAACAAAATGCTACGCATGCTCGGACTGAGCGAAATTTATCCAGAATTCATCGACAATCCAATGAAGTGGGTCCGTGCGTATACGGACAATTTCGATGGAACAAAAACGGACTTTTTCGAACAAACTTCTCGTCAATACGTGAAAACGAGTGACTTGAACGGGTTCGACGATCTATAAAAAGTGGAAACGCCAAGTGCTCAGTATATTGCTGAGCACTTGGCGTTTTTCGGTTAGGTGTGATTCGCTCACTTTTACCTGCTTACTGTTAGTGTAAACTTAAGAGCGACCATTAAAATAGTAATTACTAAAATAGGACTTCCCCTCATATACCCTAGGCTCATACATCGATATACTAGTATGAAGTTATAACCAATTAGATTCACTGTCATAAAAACTAGATCACAGCTAAGGAATGTTATTTAAAAACTTTTGCATGGCTTGTAAATGATCAATAGTGTCTATGGATTGATTTGCATATCCTTTGCATCTGGCGGGTAGAAGTATACTCTGAAAAATATGAACCAAAGCATCTAGATTCAAAGAGAGGAGCGATTCATCTTCTCTCAAGATAGAGGGGGATGGCTTATGGAAGATCATACAACCTATAATTATCAACGACATATCGAGGGAATCCAACAAGCGATGCAATGCGATCTCGTGGCAATT
This sequence comes from Sporosarcina sp. A2, assembly GCF_050858885.1. GTDB lineage: Bacteria > Bacillota > Bacilli > Bacillales_A > Planococcaceae > Sporosarcina. The sequence continues at coordinate 3,275,147 of NZ_CP193898.1, forward strand.
GCACTCTTACAATCTGAAAATCAAAACTTCCAGGTACATTGGCAAAACGCTACTGGTAACATAACTAAAAGATTTCAAAGAACGGTTTTGCAGTCTGGCAAAGGAGTCGCTGGAGTAGTGTATAAGACCGGAAAACCTATTCTTGTATTAGAATCTGAAGTGTATGGCGAAAAAGATGATCTATATAACTACCCAATTATTTCATCAGAACAGTTAGCATCCTTTGCCGTTCTTCCTTTGTTTGAAAATAACCGAGTAAAAGGAATTTTACTTGCAGGGTATCGCAAATCAAAAAGTATGTCGGATGAAAAGTATGAGCTGTTGCAATCATTAATTGCACCAACATTCGATTTCCATTTCAGTGAGGAGTTGATGGGGGAATGAATGGAATCAGTCAAAGTGGTATGAGCAATCTGTTAGAGCAGTTGTATGAAAACTCCACAGAAGCTATTTTCTTCTTCAACGCAGCAGGGAGCGTTCTTTCCATGAATCAAACTGCTGAACAAATTCTTGATACGCAAGTAGCCCAGCTTATGAAATCTGGAAATGTAGATGCGATTTGTATGGCGTGCAAAGGGTTTACAAGTGCAGAGGAAGAGCTGACGTGTACCTCTTGTTATATGTCGGATCCTAAACGCAACCTGACATCATTTCAAGTATTCTTAGAGACAGCTGGACGCGGAATTGTACCGTACACAGGGAGTATTCAACTGATCGACGCTGAACAAGGAATACGCGTGTTCATGCTTAGAGATTTGACAGAGCAGTACAAAACACAAGAAACCTTGCATCAGAAAACACTGGTCAAACGAGTCATTAAAGCTCAAGAAGATGAACGTAAACGGATCTCCCGTGAACTTCATGACGGTGTTGCGCAAGAGATGCTAAGTTCTTTAGTAGACTTACGCGTGTTGAAGTATATGAACGTAGAAGATGACGTGTTGAAAAAGGTTAGACAAACAGAAGGGTCACTTATGCGTTTGCTTGATGATATCCGGCATTTATCTGTTGAGCTAAGACCTGCCACGTTGGATGATTTAGGGCTAGAAGCAGCATTTCGTACCCATTTCAAATGGACTGAAAAAAATTATGGAATTGTCGTCCATTTGACAAGTAACATTCAAGCTCAGCGATTTGAAGGTGAGATTGAAACGGTAGTGTATCGGGTCTGCCAAGAAGCGGTATTTAATGCGTTGAAGTATGCCGATGTGGATGAAGTCTATGTCACACTTTTGCACAGTGCAGAACAATTATCATTAACGATAAAAGACGAAGGTGTAGGATTTGACTTAAATGCACCTAGCTATAAAGGTACAGGACTTGGGTTGTTTGGGATGGAAGAGCGTGCGAATTTAGTGGATGCTACTCTAGTTGTACAAACAGCTAAAGACCAAGGAACAAAAATTGTACTTACCGTACCTCTAGGGAAGGAGAAGAATGACCTTGGAAATAATTATCGCAGATGATCACGCAGTCGTAAGAAGTGGATTCATGCACATATTGAATTTTCAGCGGGATATGGAAGTTGTAGCGACAGCTGCAGATGGATTAGAAGCGTATGATTTAGTCGCTAAACACAATCCAGACGTCCTGTTGATGGACTTAAGCATGCCTCCAGGGGAAAGTGGTTTAATCGCCACAGGGAAGATTAATGAAGATTTCCCAGATACTAAAATTGTCATTTTAACGATGCATGACGATGAGGAATATTTACTGCATGTTCTTAAGAATGGAGCATCTGGATATGTGTTGAAAAACGCGCCTGATGAAGATTTATTCAAAGCGATTCGTACAGTAAATGAAGGCGGTACTTACATTCAGCCCTCATTGGAGACCTCGCTCATTCAAGAGATTATGCACAAAGAAAAGGGCCTCGTCGAAACGGACCCTTTCAAAATTCTCTCTAAACGTGAAATTGAAGTGTTACCACTCGTTGCGAAAGGGTACGGTAACAAAGAGATTGCAGAGAAGCTCTACATCTCTGTAAAAACAGTAGAAGCCCATAAAGCGAAGCTGATGGAGAAGTTAAATTTGAAGAGTAGGCCAGAGCTAGTTGAGTATGCGCTGAAAAAGAAATTCTTGAATTTCTAACTCTGATAGCTACTCTTAACTTTCAATAGCTTTGGATAGTTTGGAAGTGGTAACGCTATGGCGATTGTGTAACGCGTAATGTACATAGGGTGGATCCAAACTAGACTGCTTAATGTTAGTAGGCATGAAGTAAATGTTGAAGAATGCTTGAACTGTAATTATCTGTTTAGATAAGGAGTGAATTTTTGTGCAAAAAAAGAGCCCGGAAACACCGAGAAAGTTGAATGTGTGCGTATTGACAGTAAGTGATACACGGACTGAAGCGGATGATAACAGTGGGAGACTAATTCGAGAGCGACTGGAAGAAGCAGGACATGAAGTGGTTGCCCGCATTATTTGCCCGGATGATAAGAACGCAATCTTAAAAGCAATCGAATCATGGATAGGGAAGAAAGAAGCAAATGCCATATTTATTACAGGTGGTACTGGTATTAGTTATCGTGATGTGACAATTGAAACAATCCGGCCCTTCTTCACAAAAGAGTTGACGGGATTTGGCGAGCTGTTCCGCTACATTAGCTACGCTGAGGACATAGGCTCTAAAGCCCTGTTGAGCCGCGCGGCAGCTGGTGCAATTGGTGAAAAAGTGGTTTTTGCTTTACCAGGTTCAGTGAAAGCCGTGGCCCTCGCGATGGATCGATTAGTGATGCCTGAACTGTTACATATTCATTATGAATTGACGAAACACTTATAAGTAAAGATATTATGGCAAGACTACTAACAAAGTGAAATAAACTAGGTTATGTCTTAAGTGACGTGCTACTCGGTAGCCGCTATAAAAGTAGTCAAGCACTCATAAATTTTGGAAAGTGATCATAACCCGGGGAAAGCGCTCATAAAAGTAAAATCCATACTCCAGGCACAGATCGTTCCACACAAAAAAGCTACCCAAATCGTATTGGGCAGCTTTTAATTTTAAATTAGGTAGTTACTTTCCGCCAAACAAATCGAACAATCCACCTGTGATGCTACCTTCTCCTTTGGATGAACTTCCAGGCATTTGAGGTGCAGAGGCAAACACGCGACTTGCCAGACGAGAAAATGGCAACGACTGAATCCATACTGTTCCCGGACCTCGTAACGAGGCGAAGAACAACCCTTCTCCGCCGAACAGTGCCGTTTTTACCCCTTTAACTGTCTCGATTGAGTAATCCACATCATGCGTCATTGCAACGAGACATCCGGTGTCGACGCGAAGGGACTCACCCGGCTGTAGCTTCTTCTCGATGATTGTCCCACCTGCGTGTACAAATGCAAGGCCATCGCCTTCTAACTTCTGCATGATGAACCCTTCACCGCCAAAGAATCCTGTCCCGAGCTTACGCTGGAACTCGATTCCTACGGATACTCCTTTAGCGGCTGCTAGGAAAGCATCTTTCTGGCAAATAATTTTTCCGTTATGCGCACTGAGATCCATCGGAATAATTTTTCCGGGATACGGGGAAGCGAAGGATACATGCTTTTTACCTGAACCCGTATTCGTGAATGTCGTCATGAACAAACTTTCACCTGTCAGCACACGCTTACCTGCTCCCATGATTTTGCCAAACAATCCTCCGCCGTTACCAGAACCATCACCGAAGATTGTCTCCATTTCAATATGGTCTTCCATCATCATGAGCGCACCGGCTTCAGCAACAACAGTTTCCTGCGGGTCTAGTTCCACTTCTACAAACTGCATATCATCGCCGTGAATCTTGTAGTCAATCTCGTGGTTATTCATTAGTAGATCCTCCAAACTTTAAATTTGTTACTAAAGTATACGTTCCGGATAGGAGCAAGGTTTCAATTATTCAAAGCACAAGTGCCTTTTTCCCGCTGACTTTTCACCACTTCGATCTTGTAGCACAAGTTTGAGATTTCATCCGCATACGATGTTGAAGCATAGTGACACTTGAAAGTAGACGTGACGGATTCAAGAATCGTTGGACCGCTATTCCCGGTCACAAGTTCCTCTAATAGAAACGTCACGTATTCAACACCCTTGTCTTCCCGATCCTTCTCGAACCGGGCTAGAAGGTGTCGAAGCTCTTTCATCAATACTTCTTTAGTATCCTCATTATCTGTGTACGTCAATTTTTCCAGTAGGGCTTTGCCAAGTAATTTGTCTCCACTAGCTGTCATACCAGCCATCATGTCGTCGAGTCGGCGAATTGCGAATGGAACGAGTTGATCATAATTAAATGCATTCTTTTCTCTTCCGCCTATTTTCACGAAATGATGGATATGCTGCATCATACCGACTAACATGACAGCACCGTCCGCATTATACGGTTCAGAATCTGGACCATACACCTCGAGTAACCGTCCAGAGAGCCAAGAAATTTCGGACAAATATTGTCGTTTGACGAACATACGCATTTCCTCATCATTCGAGAAGAACACTGCTTCATATATAGGGAGCAAATTACGTTCACGATCCACATGTGCACGAGTGACGATTTGCATTGCAAAAATTGTTTTATCCGTGCGATCTTGGCCAAGAAGCAATTTGCGTCGTCGTGTAATCGATTCCTCGTTTGCCATTTCAAGTATAGCCAACAAGCATTCATTCTTTGACGTGAAATAATTGTAAAACGTACCTTTTGAAATTCCTGCAGCTGTTAAAATATCTTGTACAGAAGTTGCGACAATTCCTTTATCTTGAAAAACTTGCTGAGCAGCTAGAATAACTTTCATTTTGCGCTCGTTCATCACATCACCTTTTTGTTTTCAGAGTATACTGGTAGTCTACTCTGAAAACGTTGTATTATCAACGGAATTCAATCATTGAGATTTTTTTATTGATTTTTTTGGACTGTGAGTATAAAATGTTCTACATGATGTTTTTCGGAACTCGAATTAGTAAACTACTGGAGGAATTATTAGATGGAAACGAATGACTATATTAAGAAGATGCACGATAAGCCGCCGTACGGCATAATTGCAATCTTATTCATCGGGGCGTTTGTCGCGATTTTGAACAATACATTGCTCAACATTGCGCTCCCGACAATCATGGACGAATTTAAGATTACCCCTTCGCAAGTGCAGTGGCTAACGACCGGCTATATGCTAGTCGGCGGTATAATGATGCCAGCCAGCGCTTTTTTCATTCTTAAATTTAAAAACCGTAGCCTCTTCTTAACAGCAATGACGCTGTTTTCGGCAGGAACGTTCATAGCGATTGTATCGCCTAACTTTGCAGTATTAGTAATAGCACGAATGATTCAAGCTTCTGGGGCTGCACTTCTGATGCCTCTTTTAATGAACATTATGCTAGTAGCTTTCCCAATTGAAAAACGTGGTCAGGCACTTGGTTATTTTGGTTTAGTAATGTTTACAGCTCCTGCGATTGGACCTCCGTTATCTGGCTTAATCGTCGAGCATTACTCTTGGCGTGCGTTGTTCATCGTCGTCTTGCCAATCGCATTATTCACATTGGTCTATGCGTACTTTAAACTACACAACATCACACCAAACAAACCGGTTAAAGTGGATGTCGTTTCTATTGTCCTTTCAAGTATTGGATTCGGTGGCTTGTTATACGGATTCAGTTCTGCAGGTGGAAAAGGTTGGTCGTCAATTGAAGTATATGGAACAATTATAATTGGTGCGATTGGACTGTTCCTATTCATAACTCGCCAATTGAGCAAAAAAGATCCTATGCTAGACTTCAAAATATACAAATATCCGATGTTTGCATTATCCTCCGTTATCGCGGTTGTTGTATCCGTGGGAATGTTCTCAGGTATGATCTTAACGCCACTCTACGTTCAGAGTGTTCGTCATATTTCACCGCTTGACTCAGGATTGCTTATGTTACCAGGTGCTGTCGTTATGGGTCTCATGTCACCGATAACAGGTAAAATATTCGATAAATACGGACCGAAAGCACTCGCGTTGACAGGTCTTTCAATCACAATGATCACTACGTATATGCTGAGCCAATTGACAATGGACACAGGCTATTATGAACTCATGTTCATCTATACAGTGCGTATGTTTGGTCTTTCAATGGTGACGATGCCAATTATGACAAATGGTATGAACCAATTGCCGATGATTTCAAATCCACACGGTACTGCAATGAATAGTACTGTTCAACAAGTGTCTGGTGCAATCGGGTCTGCGATTCTTTTGACGCTTATGACAAAACGAGCGGAATCGACAGGTGCCGATATCGCAACAGATGCAGCATCTTCAGGTAGTTTACCGACAGATGCAGCTGGATTGGCAGAATTTAAACTGCAAGTGGCTCAACAAGCCCAGCTCGCGGGAATTAATCATGCTTTCTTCATCTCAACAGCAATCACTGGTGTCGCACTCGTCTTAGCTATTTTCATGAAACGCGTGCTACCGCCGCATTTTAAAGATCAGCAGAGACCGTTAAAACCAGCGGAAAAAAGTGCGGATGCACAACTAAATAATGATAATGCATAACCTTAAGCTCTTTATTGGAATTAACTTTCCAGTAAAGAGTTTTTTGTATGGAATTAATCCTCTGGGACTCCATGTGTTCCTCTGAATTCGCGATGGGTGATCATAAATTGAGATATATGCTCATAAACTCAAGAAAGTGCTCATAAATCATGAATTGTGATCATAAACCTGAGAAAGTGCTCATAAATCACATAAAGTGATCATAAACTTAAAAATCCACTCATCACTCAACAGGCTTCACTAGACGAAACAGAATTTTCAACTATTCAATGAAAGGAAATATCTCGTTTCCGTCGAATAGAGTTAGAAAGGGATTACGAATCTATCATCCTATTTTGAAAGGGGAATGCACAAATGAAACTGAACAACTACATTAATGGACAATGGGGTTCCGAATCAGGAGCCGAATATACAGCAGTAAAAAATCCAGCAAACGGAAACACGATAGCGGAAGTTCGACTCTCTACTGCACAGGACGTGAACGAGGCGGTTGCTGCAGCAAAAGTGGCACAAAAGAAATGGGCGCGCGTACCTGCACCGAAACGTGCGGATTACTTGTATGAAATTGGCCGCATTATGATCGAAAAGAAAGAACACCTATCGCAAGTGCTGACAAAGGAAATGGGCAAAGTTATCGAAGAAGCACGCGGTGAAGTCCAAGAAGGAATCGACATGGCGTACTATATGGCAGGCGAAGGTCGTCGTCTCTTCGGTGAAACGGTTCCTTCTGAACTGGACAATAAATTCGCGATGAGTGTTCGGGCGCCAATCGGTGTTGTTGGGCTGATCACGCCATGGAACTTTCCAGTCGCGATTGCTACGTGGAAATCGTTTCCGGCAATCGTTGCGGGTAATACATTCATCTGGAAGCCTGCAACGGAAACACCAATGATGGCATATGAGATGGCTCTCATTTTTGAAGAAGCGGGCTTGCCTGATGGTGTCGCAAACGTTGTATTCGGAAGCGGTGGCACTGTTGGAACAGCGATGATTGAGCATCCAGACGTTCGTGTAATTTCATTCACCGGATCTACCGAAACCGGTCGTCATGTTGCGGAACTCGGTGGACGTCATTTGAAGAAAGTCTCGCTTGAAATGGGCGGTAAAAACGCAATTATCGTCATGGATGACGCGGATATTGACCTTGCCGTTGAAGGAATTCTATGGAGTGCATTTGGAACCGCCGGACAACGTTGCACCGCATGTAGTCGGGTCATTGCGCATAAGGATATAAAGAAAGAACTCGAGCAAAAATTGCTAGAAGCGATGAAAGGTTTGACGATTGGAGACGGAGCGGATGAATCGAACAAGATCGGTCCTGTCATTAATGAAAAAGCACTCGAGAAAATTAGCTATTACGTCAATGTCGGCAAAGAAGAAGGCGCGAAACTACTAGCTGGAGGAAATACACTGACGGAAGGCCATTATACAGGTGGTCATTACTTCGAGCCCACGCTGTTTACAGACGTTGCAGCAGATAGTCGCCTAGCTCAAGAGGAAATCTTCGGCCCTGTCATTTCATTAATCGAAATCAGTAGTTTGGAAGAAGCAATTGAAGTGAACAATAGCGTGGTCTATGGGCTGTCGAGCTCCATTTTCTCTCGTGATGTTAATAAAATCTTCCAAGCACAACGCGATCTTGATACAGGAATTGTCTATGTGAACGCTGGAACAACAGGCGCTGAAATTCACTTACCATTCGGTGGGACGAAAGGAACGGGTAACGGTCATAGGGATTCAGGTGTTGCGGCACTGGATGTATTTACGGAGTGGAAGAGTATTTACATCGATTTCAGTGGTAAGTTGCAACGGGCGCAGATCGATAACAACTAAAAGGAGGCTGATTGGATGAAAGTCGTCGTATTAGGTGCAGGGTTGATGGGGAAAGAAGCAGTTAGGGACTTGGTGAAGAATGATGAAGTGACAGCTGTATATCTCGCGGATCAGGATGTTCAAAAAGCAGAGAAATTTGCAGATGAACTGGTATCCGACAAACTCAGTATTTTAGTACTCGACGCACGTAATGAATTGCAGCTTAGTGAAGTTATTGCGCACGGTGACGTTGTCATCAACGCGTTGTTCTATACATTCAATGAGCAAGTCGTGAAACTCGCAATCGCTGCAGGCGTTCACAGCGTGGACCTCGGTGGACATATTGGCGGTGCGACAGATGCCGTTCTTAAAATGAAAGAACAGGCAGAAGCGCGCGGCGTCACAGTTATTCCCGACTTAGGTGTCGCACCAGGGATGATTAATATCCTATCAGGCTACGGGGCAGATAAGCTCGATGAAGTCGAGTCCATCCGTTTATATGTTGGAGGGGTGCCTCTCAATCCCGATCCCCCACTGAACTACAATATCGTATTTTCACTAGAAGGCGTATTCGATCATTACACCGACTCTTCGCGTGTAATTCGAGAAGGGAAGACTCTTGAACTACCATCGCTCTCTGAAATTGAAACTGTCCATTTCGATGAATTCGGGGACATGGAAGCCTTCCACACATCAGGCGGAACTTCGACGCTTATCGAATCATTCCCAGACGTCCAAACACTTGAATACAAAACGTTACGGTATCCTGGACACGCTGAAAAGTTTAAATTGCTCGTCGACCTGGGGTTATTGTCTCGTGAATCGACAATCCAAGTGGATGGAAAACCGCTCCGTGTTCGCGATGTCATGCGTGAACATTTGACACCACAATTACTGCTAGGAGACAAAAAGGATGCTGTATTGTTGCGCGTTCTCGTCAGTGGCTCTGCATCAGGTATGCCTGCAACCTATGAATACAATATGATTGTGACAAAAGATATGGATATGAATGAAACCGCGATGGCCTTGGCGACGGCGAATACGATTTCCATTGTTGCACAAATGATTGGTAGCGGAACTATTACAAAGCGTGGCGTTTATCCACCGGAATCGATCGTTCCTGGAGATCTGTACATTGAAGAGATGAGCAAACGCGGTGTTCACATCACGGAAACCATTCACACAGGTGAAGCTGCATATTAATCCGAGATACTAGGAGGAACCGCAATGGACTTCAATTTTACGGATGAACAACAGTTGCTACGTAAAACGGTGAGACGCTATGTCGATGATCGAATCCTTCCGAATATCGAGAAATGGGATGCACAAGGCGGTTTTGACGATGTAGTCTGGAAAGAACTCGCAGACCTTGGGTTCATGGGGACGTGTATACCGGAAATCTATGGTGGCAGTGGGATGGATTACAATGCCCTCGCTATTTTGTGTGAAGAACTGGAACGTGGGGACACTGCGTTTCGGACGGCGGTATCCGTCCATACGGGTCTCAATTCGTTGACGCTCTTGCAATGGGGGACCGAAGAACAGAAGCAGAAGTATTTAGTTCCGCAAGCTAAAGGGGAAAAAGTTGGTGCATTCGGATTGACGGAGCCTGGGGCTGGATCGGATGTTGCTGCGATGGTTTCTACAGCTGTTCGTGACGGGGATGTATACGTATTGAATGGACAAAAGACATGGATTTCGCTCTGTGACAGTGCGGATCATTTCCTCGTGTTCGCTTATACAGATAAATCGCAGAAACATCATGGGATTTCCGCGTTCATTGTCGAGCGTACGCTACCTGGGTTTTCATCCAAAGCTATAAAAAACAAGTACGGCATTAAAGCTGGAAACACCGGCGAACTGTTTTTTGAAGATGTACGAGTACCTGCCGAAAACAGGTTAGGGGCAGAAGGCGAAGGATTTAAAATTGCAATGGCGGCGCTTGATAATGGTCGATTTACTGTCGCTTCAGGTGCTGTCGGATTACTCCAATCCTGCATGGAGGCAAGTGTGAAGTACTGCTACGAGCGCAGTACTTTTGGAAAACCAATCGGTCAACATCAGCTCGTGCAACAAATGATTGCAAAGATGGAAGCCGGATATCAAATGAGTCGTTTGCTCGTTTACCGTGCCGGGGAAATGAAAAACGCTGGGCTCCGTAACACACGCGAAACGTCGCTAGCGAAATGGCAAGCGTGTGATTTTGCCAATCAAGCTGCGGATGATGCGGTCCAAATCCATGGGGCATATGGGTATTCCGACGATTATCCAGTTGCGCGGTTCTTACGTAACTCTAAAGCACCCGTCATTTACGAAGGTACACGTGAAATTCACACAATTATGCAAGCTGAATATGTGCTAGGTTATCGTCAGGACAAGCCCCTCACCAATATGCTTCCGTCTTGGCCATTTGACGAAACTATGTAGCCTTTCTGCTCATAAACCGACTCATCTAGTAAAGGAGATGGGCATCTATGAACATCAAACCACTTCTGATAGTAGTTGCAAGTGCTGCGCTCGTCCTGTCTGCATGTGGGACGGTGCTTGCGCCAACCAAAAAAGAAGAGCTAGAGCCCGACAAAATTACTGTTTCGTTTGGGGAAGATGATTACTTAACGTTGAGAGAACCGACTAACAAACTCGGAGCACAACTGGTGACGAAATCAAAACCCGACGAGGATGGCAATGTATTCGTATCACCCGTCAGTTTGTTAATGGCGCTATCTATGCTTCAAAATGGAGCGGAAGGTAAGACGCGTGATGAAATAACGGACGCGATGCAAGTGAATGGGTTGGATGTAGAAGCCATCAATCGCGCAAATGCGTCACTGCTAGATCACCTTCAACGGTCAGATGATGAGTTGACACTTAAGACAGCGAATTCAATCTGGGTGAATGATCAATATACGTTGCAAGAGAAGTTCAAGCAGATCACGCAAGACTACTATTTGGCTGAAGCTCAGGCAATGGACATTACGGATCCAAAATCCGTTGATCGCATGAACGAGTGGGTTCAGCAAGCTACAAATGGGAAGATTGAAGAAATTGTTCAATCGCCTCTTGATGATAGTTTAGTTATGTTTTTGTTGAATGCCGTATACTTCAAGGCCTCTTGGACCTATCCGTTCAATGAAAACGCGACGGAAGAAGATAATTTCAATAAGATGGATGGAACCGTTACGAAGGTGCCATTCATGCAGTTGAATGAGGAACTGCCTTATTTAGAGACAGATCAGTTTCAGGCAGTTTCACTCCCTTACGGTGATGAAGGTAATATGGCAATGGACATCTATGTCCCAAAAGAGGAAATGAATCTCGAGGAATTCCTATCTTCTTGGACTCCGGACAACCGGACATTATGGAACGATTCGTTTGAATCCCGCCTCGGCACTGTACGTTTCCCTAAGTTCCAGCTGGATTATGAAGTCCTATTGAATGACGTCCTTGAAGAATTAGGGATGCGCGAAGCATTTGGAGAAGGAGCAGAATTAGGGAAGTTGGTCGAAGAAGAAGAAGATCGATTGCTTGTAAGCAAAGTGCTACAGAAAACCTACCTATCTGTTGATGAAAAAGGGACAGAAGCGGCAGCGGTAACTTCCATTGCGGTGGACACGGAATCTGCCCCAATGGGAGAGCCTTTCGAATTCATAGCGGACAAACCGTTCTTATTAACAATACGTGACAAGGAAGCGGATATCTTGTTATTTGCAGGGAAGATTGCTGATCCTACACAACGCGATTAGTAGCGTAACGTCCCGAGGTCAGCAGTGGCTGTTGGGGCGTTTGTGTGCAAGTAGTCCTGAGTAGTTTTCAGATAAATTACAAAAATTAGTATTTTTATAGAAACTATGTTAATATGAAGAAGTCGAAAGCAGTCAGTATATTTTTGTGCTTGATTGTGAAGAATTTCACAAGGAGGAAATAAAATTGAATATTACGATTGTAGGTTCAGGACACGGAGGTTCTACCGCGGCTGCTTGTTTAGCACGTGATGGTCACCAAGTCAGCATGTTGAAGCTAAGCAATCAACCAAACGAGCATTTTGCTATACTAGAAGAAACGAAACGCATTACGTTGAAAGATGGCAACAACGAGCAAACCGTTCCACTTCACGCGGTTACGCGTGATCCAGCAGAAGTAATCCCGCAAGCAGACATTATCCTCATTTATTACGTCTCGAATTACCACAAGTCCCTCGCGAGCGCACTTGCTCCATACTTACAAAAGCATCAAACAGTTTACATTTGTCCGGGGTATCTCGGCAGCATATACTTTATGAACGAGTTGAAACGAATTGCTAGAACGGAAGACGCGCCTTTGTTTGTTGAAGGCGAAACGTTACCATACAGCTGTAGAATCACAAATCCCGGTGAGGTCACGCTGTACTCCGAAAACTATGGTCACCCGATTGCATCTCTTCCTGCAGATCGTGTAGAGGAAGCATGCCATACATTGAAACCAATTTTAGGTAATTGCATCGCACGAGATAATATTGCAGAGGTTGCACTCCACAACCCGAATCTCATCATGCATACAGTTGGTATTGCATTAAATGCAGCATATATTGAAAACTCGGAAGGCAGGTTTTCGATGTATACAGAAGGATTTACACCTTCTACTTGGAAAGTAGCGCACGAGTTAGACCAAGAAAAGATGGATATGCTTGAAAAAATCGGTTCCAAACCAAGATCCTATATAGAAGAATTCAAAGTACGCACGTTCCCTGATTCTGAAGTTTATTCAGATGACGAGGCATTTGCGATCTATGCAGAGAGCGTAAAAGATTTGCATACAAAAGCTGTTAACAACAGGTATCTTACTGAAGACGTTCCGATGGGGCTTGGGCTCCTGCACTCACTTGGAAAGCACATTGGGTTACCAACACCAGTCGCTGAATCCATTATCACACTTTCAGGCACTATGATCGGAGACGATTACTACCTGGAAGCGCGTTCTGTAGAAGAATTGGGCTTCATAAGTGCAGAAGAACTGTTGTCATTTATCAGTCCTACTAAAACACCACACGTATAAAGAGAAGATAGAAACGGAGGAGCGCATATGCCCTTCGTTTTTTCTTTTTAAAATCTGATAAAACTCCTTGCATTCTATTTAGAGGGAGCGTATTATAAGGAATGACCAAATGACCGGAAGTGGTTTATAGTCATTTTACAATGAAAGAGGTGGGTACGTGGATCGCAGAACGGAGATCTTAGAAGCCGCTGCAAAATCCTTCTCACTGTTTGGCTACAAAGCGACCACGATGGACCAAGTCGCTAAAATTGCTAACGTTGGGAAAGGGACGATATATACATTCTTCGCAAACAAAGAAGAACTGTTCAATGCTATTGTCGTCGGAATGATTGAAGAGATGAGGACAGAAGCGGAAAGTGCCGCTGTCGAAGGGGCGCCATTTGAAGAAAATGCGCATGCTCGTCTGATGTCGATTTTGAAATTCAGAACAACTCACCAGCTTTACGCCAAACTGATTGACGAAGGAAAAGAGATCCGAACACCTGCTGTACAAGAAGTGCTCGTTGATATCGAGAAACAGATTGTAAAGTTCATTGCTGAAAAAATTCAAAAGGGCATTGATCGCGGTGAAGTCAAACCATGTAACGTTGAAATGGTTGCGTATTTGCTGTTTAAATCGTATATGGCACTCGTTGTAGACTGGGGCAAAACCCATGGTCAAGAGTTAGAACAAAATGAGATCGTCGATTTATTAAGTAGTACTATTTTTAAAAGTCTCTTAAGCTGAGACTTCTTTTTTCAGTAATTAATGACCATAAAGCCAAAGTGGTCAATCAGTCAAGGAGGAAAAATGATGAAGAAGACGATGACAGGATCGGAATGGAAGCAATTATTGCGCACGCGTAAAATGATCGTGCCGATGATTGCGATTTTATTCATACCGGTATTATATGCAGGAATGTTTTTATGGGCGTTTTGGGATCCCTATGCAAATATGGACGCACTACCCGTTGCCGTTGTAAATATGGACGAAGGTGCAGAATTCGAAGGTAAAGACCTAGATCTTGGTCGTGAACTCGTTGACAAGCTTGTAGAGAGTAAGCAATTCGATTTCCAAAGCATTTCGGAGTCAGAAGCTAAAAAGGGCCTTACGGATCAGGACTACTATATGACAATCGAAATTCCGGATAACTTTTCGCAGCACGCGACAACTTTATTGGATGAAACACCTGAGAAACTAGCATTGATCTACAAACCAAATGAAGGCTTCAACTTCCTCTCAGCACAAATTGGAGAGACAGCCATGGACCGCATTAAAGCAGAAGTGAACGAAAAAGTATCGTCTACATATGCTGAACAACTATTCGACTCAATTAAGAAAATGGGCGATGGGTTCGGAGATGCAGCAGACGGTGCAGGTAAACTGCATGATGGTTCTGGCAAACTGGTTACTGGTACAGATGATTTAAAAGGGTACTTAGCACAACTTGCATCAAGTACAGTAACACTTGCAGATGGATCGGATAAATTGAAAAAAGGTGTCGTTGAAGCAGCGAATGGCGCATCTTCATTGAATTCCGGACTTGGAACATTAGCGTCAGGTGTAAACGAGCTTCAAGGCGGTGCTCAAAAAGCATCTTCGGGTGCTAGTGACTTGAACGCAGGCTTGAGTCAATACACACAAGGTGTTGGCAAGCTGGCAAGTAGTTATCAACAGATTGGCGCAAAAGAAAAAGAATTCGGAGCAGGTGTAAACAACCTTGCAGAAAAATCCGGTTCATTAAATGCAGCCGCTGGTCAGTTAACAGGTGGCGCACAACAAGTGAACGCAGGAATCGGTCAGTTATCAGAACAGCTCGCACCAATTTTAGCTTCACTTCCTGAGGAACAAAAAGCGGCATTGCAAGGTGCACTTGGCCAACTTAAAGCAGGTAGTGCTCAAGTGGCGGGTGGACTTGGTGAATTATCACAAGGAACCGCTGCGCTTCAATCCGGAGCGAAAGAATTGAATGGAGCAGCAGGCCAATTAGCAGGCGCTCATTCGCAAGCACTTGCAGGCGTGAACGAATTGAACAGTAAATCTGGTCAATTGCTCGCAGGTTCATCAGCACTTGCGAACGGAAATAGTGCATTAAATGCAGGTGTCGGTAAACTTGCAGCAGGCGCAACAGCTGCGAAAGAAGGATCCGGCGAGCTGGTCAATGGACTATCAGAATTATCAGCTGGAACGAAAACATTAACAGACGGAACAGGTACACTCGCTTCTAAATCACAAGACCTAGCAGCTGGTTCCGCAGCACTTGCTGACGGAGCGAAAGAGTTGAATGAAGGTACAGGAACACTTCAAGAAAAATTGACTGAGGCAAACGATACGGCTTCCGAAGTAAAACCTTCCGACAAAACATATGATATGGTAGCAGCACCGGTAGACGTAGAAAAATCAGCAGTCAATGAAGTGCCGAACTACGGAACAGGATTCGCACCATACTTCCTATCACTAGGATTGTTCGTCGGTGCATTGTTACTATCTATTGTATTCCCACTCGTTCAACCAGTAATCTCACCGACAGGTCCATTCCGTTGGTTCGCAAGTAAAGTTTCTGTGCTCGCAGTGGTCGGGCTCATTCAAGCATTGATTGCCGTAGTCGTCATTAAGTATGCGTTGGGTATGGAAACTATTAACACGCCGTTATTCATTCTAACAGCGGTCATCACAAGCTACACATTCATCGCACTCGTTCAGTTGTTCGTTTCTGTATTCAGCGACGCAGGACGTTTCCTGGCAATTCTTGTCTTGATCATG